>CAISJH010000787.1 GCA_903885585.1 uncultured beta proteobacterium | reverse complement strand
GCGATTGGCGAGACCGGGCTGGACTACTACCGCCTTGGCGAGCGCAGCGTTGCCGACATGGAGTGGCAACGCGACCGGTTTCGTGTGCACATCCGGGCTGCGCGTGAGGCTCGACTGCCCCTGGTGGTGCACACCCGGAGTGCGTCAGCTGACACCCTCAAGCTGCTGGCGGAAGAGGGCGCTGACCAGGTAGGGGGTGTCTTCCACTGCTTCACAGAAACCGCCGAAGTGGCGCGTGCGGCGCTGGACATGGGGTTCTACATTTCGTTTTCCGGCATCCTGACCTTCAAGAACGCGCAGGATCTGAGAGACGTGGCCGCATTTGTTCCGCTGCAGCGCTGTCTGATCGAGACCGACAGTCCTTACCTTGCGCCGGTACCCTATCGGGGCAAGACCAACTCGCCGGCTTTCGTGCCGCACGTGGCACAGGCACTGGCTCAAGCCAAGGGCCTCCCTCTGTCCACCGTCGCCGAAGCCACGAGCCAGAATTTCGAACGCCTTTTCCTCCAGCCACGCCCCGCGCGGGCCACGACCTGACAGCTCCAGGATTCATCATGAACGTCATGAGAACTTTGTTGAGATTGATTCTGCAAGCCTTTATGGCAATTGGGATTTTCTTTTCATCGACACTGTCTCATGCTGGAGCCTACGAAGACTTCTTCAAGGCCATCGAGATGGACGACGGCCGCACGATCATCAACCTGCTGAGGCGCGGCTTTGACGTCAACTCCCCCAGCGAGACCGGTCAAACAGCGCTGTTCCTGGCTCTGCGCGGAGAAGCCCACCAAGCTGCGGCGGCACTGCTCTCGGCGCCAGACATCAAAGTGGACCAGGCCAACGAAGCCCAGGAAACAGCCCTGATGATGGCCGCGCTGCGGGGTCAATTGGAGTGGTGCGAGCGTCTGGTGGAGAGGGGAGCGGCCGTCAACCGCGAAGGCTGGTCACCCCTTCACTACGCGGCGACCGGCTCCAATCCCAGAACTGTCAGCTACCTCATGGGCAAGGGCGCCCGGGTCAACGCCTTGTCACCCAATGGGACCACGCCCCTGATGATGGCGGCCCGTTACGGTAATGAGGCGTCGGTGGATGTGCTTCTGGGAGCCAGGGCCGACCCCAAGGTTCGTAATCAGAAGGACTTGACGGCGGCAGACTTTGCGCGCGACGCAGGGCGCCAAGCCTTGGCCAACCGGTTGGCCGGCTTGGCAGAACAGCCCACCACCTCCGGTGCGGGGGCAGCAGTGGGTTCCGTCGGTGCGTCTGGCGTGACACGCTGAGTTGGGTCCTGCACCTCCGTAGCGGCGGAGCGGCAACCGTTGCCCGGCGGCAAGAGTTGATGGCACGCAGTTTCACCTGCTGAGCCTCACCGGATCATGAACTCCCTAACCAGGAGTTCTGACATGGTGACCAGCCCAGCCTTCAATCCTTTCGCTCTGATCGTGGATCCAGCTGCAGTCTTTCGGGCGGTGGAGTCCTCGTCCACGCTGGGTGGCTTGCACACTCGGGTGTTTCGACCATTGGAGCGCCATGACGGCCGCGACGGCGATGATGCAGAGTTGGCCGCCTACGACGCGGAGGTTGAGGCGTTCGGTGCAGACGATGGAGTCGTTGGAGCGCTGTTGGAGGATGGCGACCTGGTCGCCCACCAAGTGGATTGATCGCCCATCGCCGGCGCATCTGTAGTCGCTACGATGTATATTATGTTAACTAACTGAGAGATGTGGCTTTGGGTAGCGGCTCAAGAACCATCGCTTCGGGGCCGCTACACACGAACCTCTGAGCAGACAGCAGAGCTCCTGAGAAGCCACCTGTGACTGACGCCCACCAGAACCCAAAGCTAGAAGGCAGCAGGACCACAGCGGCCTTACACTCACACCTGACGCAGATGTGCGGCACGCTCTGAAAGAACAGCCGCCATTCGTTCTGCCTTGGGCCGCGGGCGCGGCCCATTTACCGCAAGCACCAACCCTCCACGCATCGGGCGTCGGCGCCGAGCGATCGTGCTTGCATCTCAACGGAGACCCAGACGCTACATGGCCAAAGAAGAATTGATCGAGATGCGCGGCAAGGTGGAGGAAGTCCTGCCTGACGCGCGTTACCGCGTGACCTTGGACAACGGGCACCAAATGGTGGCCTACACCTCTGGCAAGATGCGCAAGAACCACATTCGCATCCTGGCCGGCGACAACGTGTCGCTGGAGTTGTCGCCCTATGACCTGACCAAGGGCCGGATCACGTTCCGACACTTGGAGTCACGCCCCAGTGGCCCGCCCTCCTCCTCGATGCGCCGACCCTCACGCTGAGAGAGAGCGCGCTCCTGATGACAGGGCCCCTGCGGGGGCCCTTGTTCATGGCGCATCGATCTGTCAAACCGCACAAACGGCCTGATCGAACAGCCGCCTGCGTTGTGACGTCCCAGAAATGAAAAAACCGAAGCGCGAACCTCGGTTTCAATCGTCGCAATGACGTGTGCCAGCTTGTATGCAGGTCCTGAGAAATACGGCCATTCCCAGGCAATTTGGCGGAGTCGGAGGGATTCGAACCCTCGATGCAGGTTTTGCCCACATACTCCCTTAGCAGGGGAGCACCTTCGGCCACTCGGTCACGACTCCAGCACAGCTCGTATTCTAGTTCAAGCCGAGGCACCTTCGAGGTCGAAAGCTCGATGCAGTGCACGGACAGCCAGTTCCATGTACTTTTCGTCGATCACGACGCTGGTCTTGATCTCGCTGGTCGAGATCATCTGAATGTTGATGCCCTCTTCGCTGAGTGTGCGGAACATCTTGGCCGCCACGCCAGCGTGGCTCTTCATGCCAATGCCGACGATACTGACCTTGCAAATCTTGGGGTCACCGGTCACGGCTGCCGCACCCATGGCGGGGGCCACCTGACCCTTGAGCAAGTCCATCACTCGACCGTAGTCGTTCCTGTGCACGGTAAAGGAAAAATCCGTGCGCCCGTCGTTGGACACGTTCTGGATGATCACGTCCACGTCGATGTTGGCGTCTGCCACCGTACCAAGGATCTGGTAGGCCACGCCGGGCTTGTCAGGCACACCGAGCACGGTGACCTTGGCTTCGTCACGATTGAATGCAATCCCGGAAACGACGGCCTGTTCCATCTTCTCGTCCTCTTCGAAAGTGATCAGGGTACCCGAGCGAGCCTCTTCGGCCAGGTCGATGTCCCAGGGGGTGAAACTTGACAACACGCGCAGCGGTACACGGTACTTGCCCGCAAACTCAACCGAGCGGATTTGCAGCACCTTGGAGCCCAGGCTGGCCATCTCCAGCATCTCTTCGAAGCTGATGGTGTTCAGGCGCCGGGCCTCCGGGACCACCCGAGGGTCCGTCGTGTACACGCCGTCGACATCGGTGTAAATCAGACATTCGTCAGCTTTCATGGCCGCGGCAACTGCCACTGCTGAGGTGTCGCTGCCACCGCGCCCGAGTGTGGTGATGTGCCCGTGCTCGTCGATGCCTTGGAACCCCGTGACGATCACCACCCTGCCCTGTTGCAGGTCTTTGCGAATCCGCTCGTCATCAATGGCGGTGATGCGGGCTTTGGTGTAAGCCGAGTCCGTTTTCACCGGCACCTGCCATCCGGTGTAGCTGACGGCATCGAGACCTTCGGCCTGCAACGCCAGTGCAAGCAGCCCTACCGACACTTGCTCACCGGTGCTGGCGATCATGTCGAGCTCACGCAAGGCCTGCGGCTCACGCGGATCAGGCATCAGTTCCTTGGCCAGACCCAGCAGCCGGTTGGTCTCGCCACTCATCGCCGAGGGGACGACAACCATCTGGTGCCCTGCCCGGGCCCACTTGGCGACCCGCTTGGCAACGTTGCGAATACGTTCGGTGGATCCCATGGAGGTTCCGCCGTACTTGTGAATGATCAAGGCCATAGGGTGATTGCGGCGCTGATACGCAGCTCAAAGGGCTTACAAACCTGAGGATTTTATATGCTGCGCCGCAGCAACCAGAAGCTGGCTGCGGCCTTCAGGTTCCGTCGCCCCGGCCAACGGTGGGCGCAAAGGCCAGGTGTCCCTTCTCCCGCACAACACGCCCGCCGGGCGCCGGCCACCAACTGCCGTTGCGGGCACCCAGGGCCTGGCCCTGCAGGCGGTTGATCAGGGTTTCAGGAATGCCCTTTGGCAGGTACTCCGCAGCCCAATGGCGCAAGAGGTTGGCCTGGCGAGCCGCCGAAAGGCTGGCCCACTCGCTGATCAGGACAGATCCCTGTCCATTGACGCAGCTCGCCATGTCAAGCGCGGCCAACTCTGCATTGCAGGCAGCAGCCTCCTGCATGCGGCGGGCCGTGCCGGCCAGGGCCACCTCTGCCTGAGGAAATGCGGCGGCCAGTGCTTCCCACGCATGCGCTCTCAGCCGGTTTCGAGCCAGGTGCGGCTCATCGTTGCTCGGATCGTCCACGTAGCGGATACCGTGGTGTCTCACATAGGCCTCGACGGATTCTCGAGGCTGATCGATCCAGGGCCGCACCCAACAGATGCCATGGCGTTCCACGCTGTGGGGCATCGCCGCCAAGCCGGCCGGCCCACCCGATCGCATGGCCTGAAGGAGAACGGTCTCGGCCTGGTCTCGGCGGTGATGCGCCAACAGCACCAGTGCAATGCCGCGTTGACGGGCCATGCGCGCGAGGGCTTGGTAGCGCCCCTCCCTGGCCCAGGCCTCGATGCTTTGGCCTCGTACAGGGCGTCCCGACAGGCGTTCTCCAGCGAAATGGACAGGCCAGCCGCGTTGAGCCCAGCTTGCACATTGCTGCTCCACATAGGCCCACCAGGCATCGGCCTGTGGCATCAGGCCGTGGTGAACATGCAAGGCCCACACCTGAAGTCCGCTGGCGTGGGCAGCTGCGCCTGCGGCGTGCAGCAGGGCCATGGAGTCGCGGCCTCCACTGACCGCGACAGCCAGACACCCGACGGGTGCGGCGCCTTGCTGAGGGTCAGCGCTCCCGGGTGTCAGTGAACTTGCCGTAGGACTGCAATCGCTCATAGCGGCGCTGCAGCAGTTCCTTGGGCTTCAAGTCCGATACCTGCCGCAGCGCATCGTTCAAGGCCCGCTTGAGTTGGGAAGCCATCTGCTTCACGTTGCGGTGGGCGCCCCCCACCGGCTCGCTGACGATCTTGTCGATCACACCCAGCGCCTTCAGGCGGTGGACGGTAATCCCCAGGGCCTCTGCAGCGTCTGGCGCCCGCTCGGCCGTCTTCCAGAGGATGGAGGCGCAGCCCTCGGGAGAAATCACGGAATAGACCGAGAACTGCAGCATCAACACCTGGTCGGCGACGCTGATGGCCAGTGCGCCGCCGGACCCCCCTTCGCCGATGATGGTGGTGACGATGGGCACCTCCAACTGAGCCATCTCGAAGATGTTGCGGCCGATGGCTTCGCTCTGGCCACGCTCCTCGGCACCGATGCCTGGGTAGGCGCCGGGGGTGTCGACGAAGGTGAATACGGGCAGGCGAAACTTCTCGGCCAGCTTCATTAGGCGCAGGGCCTTGCGGTAGCCCTCGGGTCTGGACATGCCGAAGTTGCGCGCGGCGCGCTCCTTGGTGTCCCGACCCTTCTGGTGTCCCAGCACCATGCAGGGCTGCCCGTTGAACCGAGCCAGCCCGCCAATGATCGACTGGTCGTCGGCGAAGGCACGGTCGCCGTGAAGCTCCTGGAAATCCGTGAATATCTCCTGCACGTAGTCAAGCGTGTAGGGGCGCTGGGGATGACGTGCGATCTGCGTGACCTGCCAAGGCGACAGGCTGGAGTAGATGTCTTTGGTGAGTTGCTGGCTCTTCTGGCTGAGCCTGTCGATCTCATCGGAGATGTCCACCGCGGATTCGTTCTGCACGTAACGCAGTTCCTCGATCCGGCTTTCGAGTTCGGCGATGGGGTGCTCGAACTCCAGGAAGTGCTTCTTGCTCATCGGGGTTGGGCGATCGGCCGAAGTCTCAT
Source organism: uncultured beta proteobacterium (assembly GCA_903885585.1). GTDB lineage: Bacteria > Pseudomonadota > Gammaproteobacteria > Burkholderiales > Burkholderiaceae_C > Rubrivivax. The sequence continues at coordinate 3,558 of CAISJH010000787.1, read as the reverse complement.
GTTCAGTAGTCTACTGGCAGTGGGTCCAGGCTACGCCAGAGGTACCAGGTCGCTACTGAACGGTAGGGCGCCCAGGCCTCAGCGACTTCCCTGGCCTCGACGCGGGACACGGACTCGCCGCTGAAGTAGTTGAGGCTGATGCCCTTGATCAAGCCCAGATCGTCCAGCGGCAGCACATCAGGCCTCATCAGGTAGAAGATGAGGAACATCTCGGCGGTCCAGCGTCCGAAACCGCGGATCTCTACCAATTCGTCGATGATCGCTTCGTCCGTCATCTGCCCCCACTGGGCCACGTGAAGCCGCCCTGCTGCAAAGTGGTTGGCCAAGTCCAGCAGGTACTCGGCTTTGCGCGCCGACAGGCCTGCCCCGCGCAAGGCCACCACCTCCAGGCCGGCTACCACCTGAGGCGACAAAGGTCCGCCCCCCGGGCTGGCGAGCTCGGCGAAACGGTTCCACACCGATTGCGCCGCCTTGACCGAAATCTGCTGACCCACCACGGAGCGTGACAGGGTGGTGAACGCATCGCCGCGACTGCGCAGGCGGGCTTCGCCAAAACGCGGAATCAAGCGCTTCATCACGCGGTCGCTGCGCTTGAGGTGTTTGCAGGCCGCGTCCCAGAACTCGGGCGAGACCGTGGATTCCACGTCCAAATTCACGCTCGCACCCAGGTTGTGCCTTGCGGTGAGTCCTTCAATTCGACACCTTGTGCCGCCAGTTCCGCGCGAATCGCATCGGCCGCGGCAAAGTCCCGTGCCTTCTTGGCGGCAGCGCGGTCCTGGATCCGCTGCTCGATGGCCGCCACATCCAGACCGCCCGAGGCAGAACCACCCCCAGACTGAAGATAGCTCCGCGGAGCCTGCTGCAGCAGGCCGAGCACACCCCCCAGCGCCTTCAATTGACCGGCCAGGGCGGCGTCCCTTGAACGGTGCACCTCCGACGCCAGGTCGAACAGCACGGCCATGGCCGCTGGCGTGTTGAAGTCGTCATCCATCGCGGCACGAAAGGCGATGGCGGGCGGCTGATCCCAGTCCACTTCTGCGGCCTGCGGCACGGGCACGGCGTCCAGCGCACCGTACAAGCGCCGCAAGGCGCTGCGTGCATCGTCCAGGTGGGTGTCACTGAAGTTGAAGGGGCTGCGGTAATGGGTGCGTAGCATCAGGCAGCGGACCGTCTCGCCGTCGTAGCGCGCCAGAACGTCTCGAATGGTGAAGAAATTGCCCAGGGACTTGGACATCTTCTCGTTGTCGACGTTCACGAAACCGTTGTGCATCCATACGTTCACGAAGGGCCGCCCTGTGGCGCCCTCGCTCTGGGCGATCTCGTTCTCGTGGTGAGGAAACTGCAGATCCAGGCCGCCGCCGTGAATGTCGAAGTGCTCGCCCAGCAGGGCGCACCCCATGGCCGAGCATTCGATGTGCCAACCTGGTCGCCCTTCTCCAAAGGCACTGTCCCATTTGGCGTCGGCGGGCTCGTCGGGCTTGGCTGCCTTCCACAGCACGAAGTCCAGAGGGTCACCCTTGCCGGCAGCCACCGCCACGCGCTCCCCAGCGCGCAACTCGTCAATGGACTTGCCAGACAGCTTGCCGTACCCAGGGAACTTGCGCACTGCGAAGTTCACGTCGCCGTTCTCGGCGCGGTAGGCCAACCCGCGGGCTTCGAGTCGCGCAATGAGCTCCAGCATCTGGGGCACATAAGCCGTCGCCCGGGGCTCGTGCGTAGGCCGTTCCACACCCAATGCATCGAGATCTTGATGCATCTGCGCGGTCATCTCCTGCGTCAACCCATGGATGCTCTGACCCCGCTCCAGCGCCCGCCGAATGATCTTGTCATCGATGTCGGTGATGTTGCGCACGTAGGTCACCGCAAGACCACTGGCTCGCAACCACCGCTGAACCATGTCGAACACCAGCATCATTCGGGCATGGCCCACATGACAGAGGTCGTAGACCGTCACGCCGCACACATACATGCGCACGTGGCCCGTATCGATGGGACGGAATGGCTCGACGCGGCGCGTCAGCGAGTTGTGGATGTGCAAACTCATGCGCAAAGGCGCCCTGAAGGCGCACGCAAAGAGAAGAATTCCCTGTAGGCCAGGGGTGGTGGTACGTGCAGGCCATGGGGCAGGCGGCTTTTGTCCTCAAAGCCCCGCATCCCTGTCAAATTCAGTATAGCGGCGGCGTACGGATAGACTGGCGGGCTTACCTACGTCCAGCCCTTGACCGCGCGACCTTAGACATGCTCAAGACCCTCTCGAGTTCACGCGTGGCCGCCTGCCTGGCCGCGCTGATGCTGGCCACCGCCCTGCCCTGCATCGCTTGGGCTCAGAAGGTGTTGCTCTCCACAAGCGAAGGTGATGTGACCATTGAGCTTGATCGCGAGAAGGCGCCACGTACCGTCGACAACTTCATCCAGTACGTGAAGTCCGGCCACTACGACGGCACGATCTTCCACCGGGTGATCGACAACTTCATGATCCAGGGCGGCGGCATGCAGGCCAACATGAGCGAGAAGCCGACGCGCGCGCCCATACCGCTGGAAGCACGCAACGGACTGCAGAACCTCCGCGGTACGGTGGCCATGGCCCGCACCATGGTGCCCGACTCCGCCACCTCGCAGTTCTTCATCAACGTGCGTGACAACCCCTTCCTGGATGCCGCCAACGCGCGAGACGGTCATGGCTACGCAGTCTTTGGAAAGATCGTGGCCGGCATGGATGTGGTGGACCGCATCAAGGCCACCCCCACCACTTCACGCGGCCCGCATCAGAACGTGCCGACCACCCCCATCCTCATTCGCAAGGCCACTTTGGAGAACTGATATGGCGAAGAACGTTGAATTGCATACCTCTGCCGGCGTGATCCGCCTTGAGTTGGACGACGACAAGGCGCCCTTGAGCGTGGAGAACTTCCTGGCCTACGTCAAGGCGGGGCACTTCGACGGTACCGTCTTCCACCGGGTGATCAAGGGCTTCATGATCCAGGGTGGTGGCATGGATATCGACATGAAGCAAAAGGGCACCCGCGCCCCCATCACCAACGAAGCTGACAACGGCCTCTTGAACGCCAAGTACACCGTGGCCATGGCGCGCACTTCCGATCCCCACAGTGCCACTGCCCAGTTCTTCATCAACGCGGCGGACAACGCCTTCCTGAACTTCCGCGCACCCAACGCCCAAGGCTGGGGTTACGCCGTGTTCGGGCGGGTGGTCGCAGGCCAGGATGTGGTCGACCGCATCGAAGCGGTCAAGACCGGCCGCCGCGGCTTCCATGACGATGTGCCGCTGGAGAGCGTGACCATCGACAAGGCCGTCGAGGTGGCCTGATCCAAGCCTCTCGCGCCTGCCGTGCCTGAGACCGCCTGCCTGACGGCGCCAGCGCACTGGCAGGCCATCGACTTGCTTTCTGACCTGCACCTGTGCGAGGCGATGCCGCGCACGACGCAGGCCTTCCTGGAGCATCTGGAGACCACCGATGCCCAGGCTGTGCTGATCCTCGGAGACCTGTTCGAGGTCTGGGTGGGCGACGACCAGCGGCACCGGACTTTCGAGCAGGCCTG
>CAISJH010000786.1 GCA_903885585.1 uncultured beta proteobacterium | reverse complement strand
GCCTGACGCAGCTGCGTGCGGCCTGCGCCGGCGTCCTCGCCCACGCCACGCACGAGGACCGCGAGGCCTTTGTCCAGTGGTGCGAGGCGCAGGCCAGCTGGCTGGACGACTACAGCCTCTTCATGGCGCTGGAAAGCGCGCATGGCGGCCAGCCGTGGTGGCTGTGGGACGAGGAACTGGCCGCGCGTAAGAAGCCCGCGCTCAAGGCCGCGCGCAAGGCGCATGCCGACGAGATCACGTTCTGGCAGTTCGTGCAGTGGTGCTTCGACGTGCAGTGCGCCGCGCTCAAGCGCTACTGCAATGACCGCGGCATCGCCATCATGGGCGACCTGCCCATCTTCATCGCCCATCACAGCGCCGACTGCTGGGCGCGCCCCGACCTGTACCTGCTGGACAAGCACCACCAGCCCACCGTGGTGGCCGGCGTGCCGCCCGACGACCTGGGCCCCCTGGGCCAGCGCTGGGGCAACCCGCTGTACCGCTGGGACCGCATGGCCAAGGAAGACTTTGCCTGGTGGACGGCGCGTGTGCAGCGGGCGCTGCACCAGGCCGATGTGTTTCGCATTGACCACTTCCGCGGCTTTGCCGGCTACTGGGAGATCCCGGCCAGCAGCCCGGACGCCAAGACCGGCCGCTGGGTCAAGGGCCCGGGCCAGGCGCTGTTCGACGCCATCGCGCGCGCGCTCGGCGAGCTGCCCATCATTGCCGAGGACCTGGGCTTCATCACGCCCGACGTGCACGCGCTGCGTGACGGCTGCGGCTTCCCCGGCATGAAGATCCTGCAGTTCGCCTTCGGCGGCGACGGCGAGCACGAGTTCCTGCCGCACAACTACCCGCGTAACGTCGTGGTTTACACCGGCACGCACGACAACGACACCGCGCGCGGCTGGTGGGACCAGGCGGCGGAGAAGGAGCGGCGCTATGCCGGCACCTACCTGGCCTGCGGTGCGCACGACGTGCACTGGGCCATGATCCGCGCCGCACTCAACTCGGTGGCCAACCTGGCCGTCTTTCCGCTGCAGGACGTGCTGGGCCTGGGCAGCGAGCACCGCATGAACACCCCCGGCACGCTGGGAGGCACCAACTGGACCTGGCGTTTCACCTGGGACATGGTCGGCCCCGAACCGGGCCGCGTGCTGGGCCTGCTCACCGCCGCCAGTGGCCGCGGCAACTTCGAGCTGCTGGGCATTGGCGTGCCGCCCAAGGCGGCGCTGGTGCTGGACTACTGAGCTACTGAGGGGCTCTCACGTCTTGTAGTACTGCACCTGTTGCGTGCTGGCCAACAACTGGCCGTCGGCACTCCAGATCTCGCCCAGCTGGTCGCAGTAGCCGTCGCGCAGTACCTGGGCGCGGGCCTGGCCGAACAGGGGGCGGTCGCCTTGCGCGGCCAGCAGAGCCGCATCAGCATGGAAGTACACGGTCATGGTGACGGTGCCGGCGGGGCTGCGCTGGTGGCGCCGCACCCACAGCCGCGGCGCAAAGCAGTCGCAGGCGGCAGCCAGGGACGCGAAGTCCAGCGGGCGCGGCGGCTCGTCGCGCAACCAGAGCCGGGTCAGCGAATCAGGCTGTTCCACGCCGTCGAAGTCAGCCCCCATGCCGCCACAGACAAAGCGCATGTCGTAGCGGGAGACCCAGGCAGGGTAGCCCTGGGTGGGCCGCTTCTGAAGGCTGTCGAATGCGGGCATCGCCTCGGGCATCACCGCCTCGGGCGCACTCCAGGTCGGGCGCCGCACCGCCAGCAAGGCCGTGCCGCTGGCCACCACCTCCCCACCCTGCGTCATCAGCAGCAGCCAATGCTGGGTGGAGCGGTTGGTGCGCAGTGGTCGGGCCTCCACCTCGAAGGCGCCGTCAGCCACTGGGGCAGCGTAGTTCACCGTCAGCGACACGGGGTCACCCAGACGGGCCGGGTGCTGCAGCGCGGCGTGCAGCAACTGCGCCGCCGTCATGCCGCCATAGGGGCCGACCATGTTGGCGTAGGCCGGGCTGGTGTTGCCCGTGAGATGGTGCTCGTCCGCAGGTTGCAGGCCCAGCGCAGCATCGAAGGGGTGGGTCATGGGAGTCGCGCAGTGTCTTGCGCCGTCAAAAGCATCTAACCGACAGCGTAACCGGGCCCCGCCGGCGACGCCTTCGCCCCTAACATCACCCCCATGCACCGGCGCTGCCTTGTTGCCTCGAACGTATCCAGCATGTTTGCTCATTCACTGCCGTATCGAAAGTCTTGTCGGAGCTCGGGAGCTCTCTTGGAGGTTGCCGGGGTGAGAGGGCCGAGGAGGCTGAAGGGCCGGGTGTCGCGAGCTTGCCTGATGGCGCTGACCCTGTGGGGGCTGATGCTGCTGGGGAGTGACCCAGACTGTGTGCCCGGGCGCGAATCTGATGGCCCGGTTCGAGGAACTGCAGCAGGCGTTAGCCAGGGCGGTTGGCCGGTGACGGGTGCGTGGTGAGCCCTGAGACCGGGCTGCTGCTGGCCGGCGCTGTCGCCGCAGGGTTTGTCCAGGGCGTGGCGGGCTTTGCCTTCGGCATGGTGGCCATGTCGTTCTGGGTCTGGAGCCTGGAGCCGCAGGTGGCGGCGGTGATGGTGGTGTTCGGCAGCCTGGCCGGGCAGCTCGTGGCAGTGTTCTCCGTGCGACGGGGCTTCAATGGGGCCCGACTGGGACCCTTTCTGGCAGGTGGGGCCCTGGGCATCCCCTTGGGCATCTGGGCCCTGCCGATGCTGGATCCCGCCGCGTTCAAGCTCGCCATCGGCACCGCCCTCAGCGTGGGCTGCCCCGCGATGTTGTGGGCCGACCGCTGGCCGCGGGTGCAGGCGGGCCGGCTGGCCGACACCTGCGTCGGCGCAGTGGGCGGGGCGATGACGGCCCTGGGGGGCTTTGGCGGGCTGGTGCCGTCACTGTGGTGCACGCTGCGGCGGATGGACAAGGATGAGCAGCGCTCGGTGATGCAGAACTTCAATCTCGCAGCGCTATCGGTCACGGCCGGGGGCTATCTGCTGGCCGGCGTGGTCACGGCGCCCATGGTCCCGCAGTTGGCCGTGGTGATCCCTGCGCTCATTCTCCCGTCCCTGCTGGGCGCACGCGTGTACGCAGGGCTCAGTCCAGCCCAGTTCCGCCGCGT
>CAISJH010000785.1 GCA_903885585.1 uncultured beta proteobacterium | reverse complement strand
GTCCACGATGATGTCGCCCGGGGCCAGCAGCGGGATCAACTGCTCGATTACCGCGTCCACTGGCGCGCCAGCCTGCACCATGATCAGCACCTTGCGCGGGCGCGAAAGTGAGCCCACAAAGGCTTGCAAGCTGTCGGCGGACACCAGCGCCTTGCCCGGATGTTGGGCCACGAAGGCCTGGGTGACGCTGGCGGTACGGTTGTAGACCGCCACCCGGAAGCCCCGGCTTTCGATGTTGAGCACCAGGTTCTGCCCCATCACGGCCAGACCGATCAAGCCCAGGTCACAGTCGGCGGTCATCCGCACTCCTTGGTTTCAAAGTTTGAAGAAGCAGCCCTGGGCTCAGCGGCACACATCGGTTCGCCAGCCCCGGTTCGGCCCACCGGCCCGTCGGCTTCAAGCAGAGCGGCTTTGGATCCGCCGCCACAGCGGCACCAGCCAGATCAGCAGCGTCATCACGCCCAGCACGCCCGCGATGGGGCGCTCGAAAAAGGCGAGGAACTGCCCGTCGGCCTTGACCAGGCTGCTGAAGAAGTGTTCCTCCAGCATGGTGCCCAGCACCACCCCCAGGATGGTAGGCGCCACCGGGAAGCCCCAGCGCTCCATATAGAAGGCCAGCACGCCCGCCACACCCATCACGATGACGCCGAACAGGGTGTTGTTGATGGCGAAGCTGCCCACCACGCAGAACAGCAGGATCAGCGGCATGAGCAACCCCGCCGGGATGCGCAAGATGCGCTTGGCCGCCTTGATGGCCACCCAGCCAAAGGGGAGCATCAGCAACTGCGCGAGCACGAAGACGATGAACACCGCGTAGATGTTCTGCGGGTTGTTGACGAACAGCATCGGCCCCGGATTCATGTCCTTCAGGTACAGCACACCGATGGCGATGGCCGTGATGGAGTCGCCGGGAATGCCGAACACCAGGGCCGGGATCCAGGCGCCGCCGAGAGCGGAATTGTTGGCCGCGCCCGATTCCACGATGCCCTCCACATGCCCCGTGCCGAACTTCTCGGGCTCTTTGGAGAACTTCTTGGACACCGCGTAAGACATCCAAGCCGCGATGTCAGCGCCGGCGCCCGGCAGGGCGCCCACGGCCGTGCCCAGCGCGGAGCCGCGCAACAGCTGCAGCTTGTACTTCTTGATCAGCCCCCACATGCCGGTGAACACATTGCCGAAGGGCCGGTCCTCCGCCATCTCTGGCCGGACACTGGCGCAGGCAAAGCGCAGCACCTCGGAAACCGCGAACATGCCGATCATCAACGGGATGAGCGGAATGCCACCCATCAGCTCGCTGTTGCCGAAGGTCCAGCGCGGTGCGCCGGCCGGGTTTTCCAGGCCCACGCAAGAAATCAGCAGGCCCAGCAGCAGCGCGATCACACCCTTGAGGGGGTCCGTGCCGGCGATGAACACCGCGCAGGTAAAGCCCAGCATCACCAGCCAGAAGTACTCGAAAGAACTGAACTTCAGGGCAATCTCGGCCAGCGCAGGCGCGGCCACGATGAGCACCACCACGCCAAAGATGCCGCCCAGCACCGAGAACACCAGGCCTGCGCCCAGGGCCAGTTCCGCCCGGCCGGAGCGCGTGAGCAGGTAAGCTTCGTCGGTGTAGGCCGCGCTGGCGGGCGTGCCGGGCATGCGCAGCAAGGCGCTGGGGATGTCACCCGAAAAGATGGCCATGGCCGTGGCCGTGACGATGGCCGCGACCGCCGGCACCGGCGGCATGAAGAACGTCACCGGCACCAGCAACGCGGTGGCCATCGTGGCCGTCAACCCGGGGATGGCCCCCACGAAAAGGCCATACACAGCCGACGCCGCGATGACGGCGAGCACATAGGGCTGGAAGACCAGCCCGAAGGCCGTGATCAATGCATCCAAGGGCGTCCCCGCACTTCGGTCAGTAGAAGGGTTTCAGGACACCCCAGGGCAGGGGCACGCGCAACAACTTGTAGAAGGCCACGTGCACCACCAACGTGCCGACCACGGCCCACAGCAGCGACGCGCCCCACCGCTGACCGAAAGTTCGGAACAGCAGGGCCAGACACAAGGGCGCCACCAACAGGAAGCCCAGGCGATGCGAAAGCAGCACGTAAAGAACCACGGTCGCCAGCACCATCAGCGGCGCCCCCAGGCGCTCCGGCAGACTCGACGGGGCTGCGCCTTCGCCAGCCGGCGCGCTGCGCATGGACCGCCGCAACAGCAGCACAGCGCACACCACCAGCCCGGCGCCCACCAACATGGGCAGAAAGCCGGCCCCCAGCTTCTGGCCGGGCACATTGGGAAAGCTGCGGGCAGACCACATCACCACCCCGCCCAGGGAGGCCAGCAGCACGCTGACCCAGCGGTCAACGCGCTGCATTCAGCGGCCTCCTGGTCAAGCCGCACACCCAGTACGGTGTCAGCCCTGGTTGCCTGCGGACGTGGCTCGGGGCGCGCCAGCCATCGGCAGGCGCTGCGCCCCAGGCACGGCTCCTCACTTGGCCAGACCCACGGCCGTCATCACCGCCTTCATGTCGGCGTCGCCCTTGGCCATGAACCGGGCGAAATCGCCCGAGTTACCCCAGAGCATGCCGAACCCCCGCTGGGCCATGAAGTCCTTGTATTCCTTGCTGTCGTAGGCCTTCTTCACAGAGGCCTCAAGACGCGCCGCGATGTCGGCCGGCAGGCCCTTGGGCGCGGCGATGCCACGCCAGGCTCCCGTGCCCCAGGACGAGCCCGTGGCCTCCTTCAGCATGGGCACGTTGGGGAACAGTGCCGAGCGCTGCGAGTCCATCACTGCCAGCGAACGCACCTTGCCGGCGTCGATGAGCGAACGCGCCTCGGGCAGCGAGCAGGGCACAAACTCCACCCCGCCAGCCACCAGATCCTGCAGGCCAGGCGCGGCGCCGTTGGACGGCACCCACGGCACGGTGGCCGGGTCGATCTTGGCGTCGCGCAGCATGCCGGCCAGCGCCAGGTGCCAGATGCCGCCCTGGCCCGTGCCCGAGGCCTTGAACTTGCCCGGGTTGGCCTTGATGGCGTTCATCACGTCATTCATGTTCTTGTAGGCCGAGTCCGCCCGCACCTGGAACCCGGCCGGGTCCAGGTTAACCAGCGCAATGGGGGTGTAGCTGGTGGGGTTCAACTCGGTCAGCTTTTGGTGGTGCATCATCGTGATTTCCACGGTGATGAGGCCGATGGTGTAGCCATCAGGCGCCGCGCTGGCGATGGCCGAGTGGCCCACCACGCCCGAGCCGCCGGTGCGGTTGACCACGTTCACGGGCTGACCCAGGTCCTTCTCCATGAGGCTGCCCAGCATCCGGGCCACGGCGTCGGTGCCGCCACCGGCGCCCCAGGGCACCACCAGGGTGATGGGCCGATCAGGCCACTTCTGGGCGAATGCACCCCCCGCCGCAGCGGCCAGCGCCAGGCCGAACACGGCGCGACGGCTGAGGGCGGAAGCCAGGGTGGACAGGCGGGACACTTGAGATTGCGGGCAGCGCATGGGGTATCTCCTAATCGTCATACGTTTGACGTGGGCCCACTGTTGCACCGGGGCCGCTGGCAGACAATGGGGAAAACCAGAAACCCACGCCCAGCTCAGCGTGCTTGACCGTCGCTTGACCACCCGCCCATGACCACGCCCGAACACCGTCCAGTCCACCCACGTGATGCACTGTTCGACCCCGGTGAACCTGCGTCCACGCCCCTGCCTGTGTGCGACCACTATGCGGGCGTGGAGGTCCGCATGCGCAAGAGCCTGGAGCTGCAGGCCGAGCTCGGGCCGGTGTTCGACGTCACCCTGGACGGCGAGGACGGCGCGCCCGTGGGCGGCGAGATCGAGCACGCCCATCTGATCGCCGAGCTGGTCGGCTCATCGGCCAACCGCTTCGATCGCGTGGGCGCCCGCCTGCAACCAGTGGACCACCCCCACTTTGAGGCAGTGGTGGACCTGTTGGTGCGCCAGGTGGGCCAGCGCCTGCCTTACCTGATGATCCCCAAGCCACGCAGCGCGGCCGACATCGAGCGCGCTGCGGCCTGCATCGATGCGGCCAGCGCGCGCCATGGCCTGCAGCGCACCATCCCGCTGCACGCCCTGGTGGAGACCCACGGCGCCCTGCGCGAGGTGAGCGCCATCGCAGCCCACCCGCGCATCGAATCACTGTCCTTCGGCCTGATGGACTTCGTCAGCGCCCACCGGGGCGCCATTCCGCTGTCGGCCATGAGCGCCGCGGGTCAGTTCGACCACCCCCTGGTGGTGCGGGCCAAACTGGAGATCGCCGCCGCCTGCCATGCGCACGGCAAGACGCCCTCGCACTGCGTGGTGACCGAATTCAAGGATCAGCAAGCCCTGCACACCGCTTCGGAGATGGCCAAGGACCTGCTGGGCTACACCCGCATGTGGAGCATCCATCCCAGCCAGGTGCGCACCATCGTCGAGGCGTTTGCACCCTCCGTGGCCGAGACCGACCAGGCCGGAGAGATCCTGCTGGCCGCCCAGTCAGCGGGCTGGGCCCCCATTCGGCACCAGGACACCCTGCATGACCGCGCGAGCTACCGGTACTTCTGGCACGTGCTGGAGCGGGCGCACCGCACAGCGGTAGCGGGCGGGACTACCCTGCCTGCCCAGGTCCGCCAGGCCTTCTTCGAGCCAGCCAGCCCCTGAAGAGGGTCTTCAGAAGGGGCTTGGCAAGTCTTATATAAGACATAAAATACAGGAAAACCCGAGGAGAGAACCATGCTCGCTGCCTACCGTCAACACGCCGCCGAACGCGCCGCGCTCGGCATTCCTGCGCTGCCCCTGAGCGCCCAGCAAACTGCGGAGCTGATCGAGCTGATCAAGAGCCCGCCCGCCGGCGAGGAGGCCTTCCTGCTGGACCTGCTGACCCACCGTGTACCTCCGGGCGTGGACGACGCCGCCAAGGTCAAGGCCAGCTTCCTGGCCGCCGTGGCACATGGCGACATCACCGTGGCCCTGATCTCGCGCGAGAAGGCCACAGAGCTGCTGGGCACCATGGTGGGCGGCTACAACGTGCACCCGCTGATCGAACTGCTGGACGACGCCAGCACCGGCCCTGTGGCCGCACAGGCGCTGAAGAAGACCCTGCTGATGTTCGACTACTTCAACGACGTGGCCGAGAAGGCCCGTGGCGGCAACGCGCTCGCCCAGGCCGTGATGCAGAGCTGGGCCGACGCTGAGTGGTTCACCATCCGCCCGGAAGTGCCCAAGTCCATCACCGTCTCGGTCTTCAAGGTGGGCGGCGAGACCAACACCGACGACCTCTCGCCCGCCCCTGACGCCTGGAGCCGCCCCGACATCCCGCTGCACGCCCTGGCGATGCTGAAGAACACGCGCCCCGGCATCACCCCGGAGGAAGACGGCAAGCGTGGGCCCATCGCCTTCATCGAGGAACTGAAGAAGCGCGGTCACCTGGTGGCCTACGTGGGCGACGTGGTGGGCACCGGCTCCAGCCGCAAGAGCGCCACCAACAGCGTGATCTGGCACACCGGCCAGGACATCCCCTTCGTGCCCAACAAGCGCTTCGGCGGCGTCACGCTGGGCGGCAAGATCGCCCCCATCTTCTTCAACACGCAGGAAGACTCCGGCGCCCTGCCCATCGAGGTGGACGTCAGCGCCCTGGAGATGGGCGACGTCATCGACGTCCTGCCCTACGACGGCAAGCTGGTGAAGAACGGCGCCACCGTGGCGCAGTTCCAGATCAAGAGCGACGTGTTGTTCGACGAGGTGCGCGCCGGCGGGCGCATCAACCTGATCATCGGCCGCTCGCTCACGGCCAAGGCGCGTGAGTTCCTGGGCCTGTCCGCCTCCACCGCCTTCCGTCTGCCGCAGGCACCCGCCTCCACCACCGCCGGGTTCACGCTGGCGCAGAAGATGGTGGGCCGCGCCTGCGGTCTGCCCGAGGGCCAGGGCGTGCGCCCGGGCACGTACTGCGAGCCCAAGATGACCAGCGTGGGCAGCCAGGACACCACCGGTCCGATGACGCGCGACGAACTGAAGGACCTGGCCTGCCTGGGTTTCAGCGCCGATCTTGTAATGCAGAGCTTCTGCCACACCGCCGCCTACCCGAAGATGGTGGATGTGAAGACGCACCGCGAGCTCCCGGCCTTCATCAGCAACCGCGGCGGGATCTCGCTGCGTCCGGGTGACGGCGTCATCCATTCCTGGCTGAATCGCATGCTGCTGCCCGACACGGTGGGCACGGGTGGCGACAGCCACACCCGCTTCCCGATCGGCATCAGCTTCCCGGCGGGTTCGGGTCTGGTGGCCTTCGGTGCCGCCACCGGCGTGATGCCGCTGGACATGCCCGAGTCGGTACTCGTGCGCTTCAAGGGCCAGATGCAGCCCGGCATCACGCTGCGCGACCTGGTACACGCCATCCCGCTGTTCGCCATCAAGCAAGGCCTGTTGACGGTGGCCAAGCAGGGCAAGAAGAACGAGTTCTCCGGCCGCATCCTGGAGATCGAAGGACTGCCCGACCTGAAGGTCGAGCAGGCTTTCGAGCTTTCTGACGCCAGCGCTGAGCGCAGCGCCGCGGGCTGCACCGTGCGCCTGAACAAGGAGCCCGTGATCGAGTACCTCACCAGCAACATCGTGCTGCTGAAGAACATGATCGCCCAGGGCTACCAGGACAAGCGCAGCCTCGAGCGCCGCATCCAGAAGATGCAGGAGTGGCTGGCCGCCCCCAACCTGCTGGAGGCTGATGCCAACGCCGAATACGCCCACGTGCTGGAGATCGACCTGGCGGAGATCAAGGAGCCCATCCTGTGCTGCCCGAACGACCCGGACGATGCCAAGTACCTGTCCGAGGTGACCGGCACCAAGATCGACGAGGTCTTCATCGGCTCGTGCATGACCAACATCGGTCACTTCCGCGCCGCCAGCACGCTGCTGGCCGGCAAGGGGGAAATCCCGGTCAAGCTGTGGGTGGCCCCGCCCACCAAGATGGACCAGGCCGAACTCACCAAAGAGGGCCACTATGCCAACTTCGGCAGCGCTGGCGCCCGCACCGAGATGCCGGGCTGCAGCCTGTGCATGGGCAACCAGGCGCAGGTGAAGGAAGGCGCCACGGTGGTATCCACCAGCACACGCAACTTCCCCAACCGCCTGGGCAAGAACACCAACGTGTACCTGGCCTCGGCCGAGTTGGCCGCCATCGCCTCACGCCTGGGCCGCCTGCCCACGGTGGCCGAGTACCACGCCGACATGGGCGTGATCAACAAGGACGCCTCCAAGGTCTACCGCTACATGAACTTCGACCAGATCGAGGAGTACGCAGACGTGGCCAAGGAAGTGGCGGTCTGAGCTCTTCGGCACAGCTCGCGCCCAGGCCGCAGGCCTGAGCGAAGCACCCACAAGGGCCGTCGATGACGGCCCTTTCTTCTTGAGCCTCTCGCACGACTGCGCGGCCACGCGACCACGTCAGCCAACTTCGTTATCGTCGAGCCTGTCTGATCAGAACGCGAGCAGAAGGCCAGAAGGCGCCCAAGGAACTTCAAATGAACGCCCAACAAAACGAACGCCTGACGCGCACCGGGCTCGGCACCGACGGCGGCGCCTTGCTGCGCCGCTACTGGCAGCCAGTGGCCCTGGTAGACGAGTTCGACCCTGCCACCGACCCGCGCATGGCCGAGCGTGCGCTGAAGGCCGTGCGCGTGATGGGGCAGGACCTGGTGCTGTTCCGTGACGATGCGGGCAGCTGGGGCCTGCTGGACCGCGACTGTCCGCATCGGGGTGCCGATCTGGCCTACGGCCGCCTCGAGGGCGACGGCCTGCGCTGCCCCTTCCACGGCTGGAAGTTCGATGCCACGGGCCGCTGCCTGGACACCCCGGCCGAACCCTTGGGCAGCCGCCTGCACGAGCGCGTGCGCCAGCGCCAATACCCGGTGGTGGAGCGCAGCGGCGTGCTCTTCGCCTGGCTGGGCGAGCCGGGTACGGAGCCGCCCTTCCCCCGCTACGACTGCTTCGAAGCCCCCGGCACCCACACCTTCGCCTACAAGGGACTATGGCATTGCAACTGGCTGCAGGCCTTCGAGGTGGGCATCGACCCCTGCCACACCTCGTTCCTGCACCGCTTCCTCAACGATGCCTCGCTGGCATCGGTAGGCGACAACGCCGGGGCGCGGCAGTTCCGCAGCGCCAGCCTGGGCGAGGTGGACGGGCAGGCCTGGCCCATGTCGCGCATCATGCGGGAGTTCCACCGCCCAGAGCTGTCCAGCGAGCCCACGCCCTGGGGCCTGCGCATCACCACGCTGCGGCGCATGACCGAGGAACTGACCCACGTTCGCGTGACGCACGAGATCTTTCCGCAGACCTTCTGCATCCCGCTGTCGCCCACCATGACCATCACGCAGTGGCATGTGCCGGTGGACGACACGCACACCTACTGGTTCGCCTTCTTCACGAGCTACGACAAGCCGGTCGACAAGCAGGCCATGCGCGACCAGCGCGCGCCCTTCATCCCCCCTCCGCTGTACGTGCCCAAGGCCGGGCGCCACAACGACTGGGGCTTCAATGCCGAGGAGCAGCGCACGCGCACCTTCCTGGGCATGGGCGAGGACGACATCAACGTGCACGACCAGTGGGCCGTGGAGAGCATGGGCGCCATCCAGGACCGCACTCGCGAACACCTGGGCACCAGCGACAAGATCATCATGACCCACCGCCGCCTGCTGCTCAAGGCCATGGATGAAGTGAAGGCTGGCGGCACTGCCCCGTTCAGCGCCGACCCTGCCACCGCCGCCCAGCAGATGGGGGGGCCCGACACGGTGGACGGTATTGCCCCGGCCGGCACCTGGAGCACCTGGTGGCAGGCGCAGGCTGAAGCACGCAGGCACGGCTCGCCCTGGTCGGCACGGCCCACCTCCCCCTCCATTCCGCAGGCTGCGGGCAACCCCACCTTCACCACGACATGATCACCATCCACCTACAACACACAGGACCGGGCGGGCGCGTGACCGGTTACGAGATCACGGGGAAGCCCGGCGACAGCCTGATGCAGGCGGCCGTAGCGGCCGGCGTGGATGGCATCGCCGCCGACTGCGGCGGCCTGCTCACCTGCGCCACCTGCCACGTGGTGGTGCCCGAACCCTGGCGCTCGGCCCTACCGCCTGTGGCCGCGGAGGAAAACACCATGCTGGACTTCACCGCCACCACGCGCTGCGAAGGCAGCCGCCTGAGCTGCCAGATCGTACTCAGCCCGGCGCTTGACGGGATGATGGTGGAAGTGCCAAAGAGCCAGTATTGAACGCACCCATAGTCCGACCTCAGCCCGCCTGAGCCGTCAGCAGGTCGGGGTGGCGAGCGCGGGCCCGATCAGGCGGATTCCCGTTGGACGATCTCGAAACCGAGGTCCATGTGGGTTGGGCCTCGCCCATTTCCATCGAGTTGCGCGAGCAGGACCCGGGCTGCGCTGGCCCCAATCTCACGGCCGGGAATCCTTACCGTCGTGAGCGCGGGCGACGTGTGCGCGGCGACGTCGAAGTCGCCAAAGCCTAGGATCGAAAGCGCTGCAGGCACCTCCAGGCCACGGTCTGCCGCGGCCCGCAGCGCGGCGGTCGCGAGCGCGTCGTTGGCGCAGAACAGGGCGTCGGTGTGCGGATGGGCATCCAGCAGCGCGAGGACCGCGGCATGGCCGGCCGCCGCGCTCATGCCGTCTTCGACGAAGGCAGTGACTGGCGCGGCAACACCAGCGGCTCGTGCCGTTTCGCGCAGCCCGCGCAGCCGCTTGCCCGAGCGGCCCTCGCGCCCAGGGCGCGTGCCCAAAAAGGCCCAGTGACGCCGCCCGCGCTGCGCGAAGTACCGGCCGGCTTCGCGGCCAGCGGCCACGTTGGAGAAGCCCACCACGCTGCCGATCGGCTGCGCCGTGAGGTCCCAGATTTCCACCACGGGCAGGTCATGGCGAGCCAGAAGCTGGCGCGTCGCGTCGTCGTGCTCCACACCGGTCAGCACCAGCGCGTCAACACGTCGACCCAGAAAGCTGCGCACCAGTGAGGCCTCGGTCTGCAGGTCGTAGCCGCTGTCGCCGATCATCAGCTCATACCCGGCCCCGCGCAACACCGAGGCAAGACCGTGAACGGTGCTCGCATAGACCGAGTTCATCAGGGTCGGCACGATGGCCGCAATGATGCGGCTGCGCCGGGTGGCCATCGCGCTGGCCGCACTGTCGGGCAGGTAGCCGAGCTGTGCCACCGCGCGCTGCACCGCACGCAGGGTGAGCGGCGCGACCTGCTCGGGGCGGCGCAGGGCCCGCGATACCGTCATCGTCGAGACGCCCGCCAGGCGCGCAACCTCCACCAGCCTCGCTGGCGTGCTGCGCACATCGTCGGCGGTGCCCAGAGGGGCGGGTTCACCCGAGGTGCCCAATGCTGCAGTGCGTCTTGACATGGTTCCAAGACTAACGCAGACTGGATCGAAATTGTTAGCGCTAACAGTTGCACGCACATCAGATATGGACACCAAGGGACTCTCGCCGCAGCAGGTTGATTTCTATCGTCAGGAGGGCTATCTCGTCGTGCATGACGTGCTGGCTGCAGAGGAGCTTGACCGCCTGCGCGCCGCCACGGACGAGCTCCTGGCAGGGGCTCAAGGCCTGGCTGACAACACCGCTCTCTACGACCTGGAAGACACCCACACACCAGACGAGCCCCGGGTGCGCCGGCTGAAGTTGCCGCACAAGCACCACCCGGCCTTCGCCGATTTGATCCGCAGCCCCAAGGTGCTGGCCTTGCTGACACCGCTGCTGGGGCCTTCCGTGCGGATGCACACCTCCAAGCTCAACCTGAAGTCCGCCGCGTATGGCGCACCGGTCGAGTGGCATCAGGACTGGGCCTTCTACCCCCACACGAACGACGATGTGCTGGCCATGGGCGTCCTGCTCGACGACTTCGTTCCCGACAACGGGCCGATGATGGTCGTGCCTCGCACGCACTTCGGGCCGATCCACGACCATCACCACGGCGGGGTATTCGCTGGCGCGATCGATCCTGACCGTATCGCGGGCGAGATCGACCAAGCGGTACCGCTGATCGCGAAGGCCGGCTCGATCACGCTGCATCACGCCCGCCTGATCCACGGCTCGGCGCTGAACACCTCCAACCGTGCGCGCACCTTCCTGCTGTACGAGGCGATGGCTGCCGATGCCTGGCCGCTGGCAGGTGGACTGTTCGGCAGCCTGGAGGAGTTCGATGAGCGAATGCTCTGCGGCGAACCCTCGCTGCAGCCGCGCATGACGGCCGTACCCATCCGCATGCCGTTTCCCAAGGCGCCTGAGTCGGCTTCGCTGTACCAGTCGCAGAAGTACATGGCCAACCGTTTCTTCGAAGTCGCCCGCTAGTGGCGGCTCGCCCCGCGCCGGGCTCACACGAGCCCGGATACGGTCCACCAGCAAGTCGGGCATGTCCCGCAAGGAGAAGATGATGAGGAGACACTGGATCAAGGCCATCGCACTGAGCGCGGTGATGCTCGCTACACCGGCTGTGTACGCGCAACCCACGCTGACCTTCGGCGGCTCGGACGCCATCGGCACCGTGATCGACCGTACCAACGCGATGTTCACGAAGCTCGTCAACGAGCGGGCCGCTGGCAAGGTCAGAGTCAACTTCATCCAGGGCGAGCAGCTGGGCAGCGACGTCCAGGTGATCGAGCAGATGATGAAGGGCTCGGTGGCGATGTACGGCGACGTGCTCGACTGGTACGCCAACTGGGTGAAGGACTTCTCGGTGCTGGCCTGGGGCTTCACGTTCCGGGACAACGATCACTTCCAGAAGTTCCTGGATTCGCCGACCTTCGCCGCGATGGCTGAAGAACTGCGCACCAAGCAGGGGCTGCGCATCCTGGCCTCGGCGCCCACCCAGCCGCGGATCTTGTTCTCGAAGAAGGCCGTGAACACGCCCGACGACCTGAAGGACGTCAAGATGCGCGTCCCCGAGATCAAGACCTACCTGAACCTCTGGCAGGCGATGGGCACCAAGCCTGCGCGAGTGGCTTGGGCGGAGGTGTTCCTCGGGCTCAAGACGGGTGTCATTGACGCCGCCGAAGGCCCGATCGGCTCGGCCTATGCGCAGAAGTTTCACCAGGCTGCAACCAATGTGATGCTGACCGACCACCTGGTGTCATCTCAGCACATCACGATCAACGAGAAGGTCTACCAGTCGCTGCCGCCGGACGTGCAGAAGATCATGGTCGACACTGCCCGTGAAGCCATCGCCTGGGGCCGCAAGGAGGCCGAAGCCGAGACCGCAGAACTGGCGAAGAAGATGGCTGCAGAAGGTGCCAGGGTGATCAGCGTCAACCGGGCGCCGTTCGCCGAGCGCGCGCTGTCCGCCGTCAGGGGCATGGAGCAAGACGGCGCTTGGTCGTCCGGCCTCTACCAGCGCATCCGCGACATCAAGTGACGCGCCCTGCCGCGGGCGTCCCGGGTTCCGCCGGGGACGCCCGCGGTCATGATCTCTAAGCCGGACTTCCCCCATGGACATGCTGCTCACCCGCTGGTGGCGGTTGCTCGAGCTGATCGGCCGCCTTGAGCGGGTGATTTGCGTCGTGCTGCTGTCAACGATCGTCATGTCGATCACCATTCAGGTGATCACCCGCTATCTGTTCGGTCAACCGCTGGTCTGGGTGGAGGAGCTGGCGGGCTACTGTTTCCTATGGGGCGTGTTCCTCGGCGCCGCCGTGGGCATGAAGGAACTGCGTCACATCCGCATCGAGACCTTCGTCTCAAGACTGTCGCCGCGGCCGCAGGCGATGTGGCGCGCACTCACGTGGGCGATCGCCACGGCGTGCTGCGTGATCATCGCGGTGCAAGCGTGGGACATCATGGACGTGGAGTCGCGCAGCCGCACCATGTCGCTGCCGATCGACCTGCCACGTCACCTCTTCTACTCCACACCGCTGTTCGTCTGCACGGTGTCGATCGCGCTCACCGGCTTGTACCTGGTGTGCGCCGAGCTCGCGCTCGGCCTGGCAGGGCGTCCGGTGGATGCACAGTTGGCACGTCTCGAACGCGAGCGTGCGGCGGAGGAGGAGGACGCTCAGGCCGATGCAATCGCTGAGCGCATTGTGGCCGGCGCGCATGCGCCGTCCGCACCGGGAACCACTCGTCACGGGGAGGGCTTGCTGTGAGCGTGCTACCCATGTTTCTGGTCATGTTCGGCCTGATCGCCATCGAGCTGCCGGTGGCATTCGCGCTCGTCGCCGCCGCGCTGGCCTGGCTGCAGTTCAGTTCGCCGGTGCCGATTTCGCTGGTCGTGCAACGCATGTCATCGGGCATCGACAGTTTCCCTCTGCTGGCGATCCCGCTGTTCGTGCTCGCGGGCAACCTGATGAACATCGGTGGCATCGCAGCGCGGATCTTTGAGTTCGCGGTGGCGCTGGTGGGCCATCTGCGCGGCGGCCTCGCACAGGTCAACATCTTCGCCAGCCTGATCTTTGCCGGCATGTCAGGCGTGGCGCAGGCCGACGCCGCAGGCCTGGGCACGGTGGAGATCAAGGCAATGAAGAAGGAAGGCTTCGATGCCGCCTTCGCCGCCGCGTGCAGCGCGGCGTCGGCCATCGTGGGTCCGATCATCCCGCCGTCAGTCATCATGGTGGTGTACGGCGTGCTCGCGCAGGTATCGATCAGCGACCTGTTTCTCGCCGGCCTGGTGCCGGGGTTCCTGATCGGCGGCCTGCTGATGCTGACGGTGTGGTTCCTGGTGGCCACCGGGCGCGTCCATGCGCCGGTCCAGCCGAAAGCAAATCGTCAGGCGCTGGGCCGCAGTTTCTTGCGCGCCATCCCGCCGCTGATGGCACCCGTGATCCTGGTCGTCGGCCTGCTGTCCGGGGTGGCCACACCCACCGAACTGGGCGCCATCACCGTGGTGTATGCGACAGCGCTGGGCTTCGCCTACCGCGAGCTGACGCTCAAGCGCCTGTTCGCCTGCATCAGCGAGACCGCGGTGACCAGCGGCGTGTTGGTGTTCATCATGGCCGCCGCGGTGCCCTTCGGCTGG
>CAISJH010000784.1 GCA_903885585.1 uncultured beta proteobacterium | reverse complement strand
TGCCAAAGCCAATGGTCAGCTGCGTGGCGATGGGGAGTCTCTTCATGGGGTGCCCTGTGGTCTGCGGCCACAGGGTCCAAAGGCCTGACTAGCCGTAGGCTCATTCTTTCAGAGACGGGCGTTTCGTGTGTGACCCCCTATGAGTTGCTCAGCCAAGCGAGTACCATGAAGCCCACATGTCCCTCACGCCCCTGATCTACGGAGACCACCTCGCGCGCAGCGTACGGGGTGTGCCGGGCGCACCGCCTTTGCAGCGCTGAACGTCGGCGTGTGCCACCCCGACGGTGGCGTCACGACGACCGCCGTCTTGCGGGCGCCCCGACGGCGCTCGTGACCCCGCCAGCACTTGCGCACCCTGTGCGTTTTCAGGAGGCTCGACATGACCGCTCCTTTCACACCTTCTTCTTCCTCTATCGACAACCCGATGGGCCTGATGGGCTTCGAGTTCGTCGAGTTCGCATCCCCCACACCTGGCCTGATCGAACCGCTGTTCGAGAAGATGGGCTTCAGCCTGGTGGCCCACCATCGCAGCAAGGACGTGCTGCTGTACCGCCAGGGTGGCATCAACTTCATCGTCAACCGTGAGCCGCGCAGCCTGGCGGGGTACTTTGCGGCCGAGCACGGGCCCAGCGCCTGCGCGCTGGCCTTCCGTGTGAAGGACTCGCACCGCGCCTACGCCCGCGCACTCGAGTTGGGCGCGCAGCCCGTCGAGGTGCCCACCGGTCCCATGGAACTGCGCCTGCCGGCCATCAAGGGCATCGGTGGCGCACCGCTGTACCTGATCGACCGTTTCGAAGACGGCAAGTCCATCTACGACATCGACTTCGAGTGGGTCGAGGGTGCGCCGCGCCGGCCCTTGGGGCATGGGCTGCACACCATCGACCACCTCACGCACAACGTCTACCGCGGCCGCATGGCGTACTGGGGCGGCTTCTACGAGAAGCTCTTCAATTTCCGTGAGATCCGCTACTTCGACATCAAGGGTCAGCACACGGGGCTGACCAGCCGGGCCATGACGGCGCCGGACAACCTGATCCGCATTCCGCTGAACGAGGAGTCGGGTAAGGGCGGCACCGGGCAGATCGAAGAGTTCCTGATGCAGTTCAACGGCGAGGGCATCCAGCACATCGCGCTGCACACCGACGACCTGATCGCCACGGTGGACGCGCTGCAGATGGCCGGCGTGCCGCTCATGACCGCCCCCAACGACGTGTATTACGAGATGCTGGACGAGCGCTTGACGGGCCACGGTGAGCCCGTGGCCGAACTGCAGGCGCGTGGCATCCTGCTGGACGGCAGCACCAGCGGCGGCGAACGGCGGCTGCTGCTGCAGATCTTCAGCCAGACGCTGCTCGGCCCGGTGTTCTTCGAGTTCATCCAGCGCAAGCGCGACGAGGGCTTTGGCGAGGGCAACTTCAAGGCGCTCTTCGAGAGCATGGAGCGCGACCAGTTGCGCCGCGGGGTGTTGGGAGCTCCGGCGTCTTGAAGACGGTGTGGCTTCGCGTGCTCGGGTTCTACTTGGCCCGTGTTCACCGATGAGGGTGTGAAGCGGGTACGGGTCTGGAACG
>CAISJH010000783.1 GCA_903885585.1 uncultured beta proteobacterium | reverse complement strand
GTCCAAGGTGAACGGGAACTCCAGGCTGGGCTGCGCGGGTTGGACCTCCATGCGGCCGGGGGTGTGGCCGAAGCGGAAGAAGCGCGCCAGGCGCCGGCTCTCGGCCTCGTAGGCGTTGACGGGGAAGCTGTCGTGGTTGCGCCCACCGGGGTGGGCCACGTGGTAACGGCAGCCGCCGACGGAGCGCTGCAGCCAGGCGTCCACGATGTCCACCGTGAGCGGGGCGTGCACGCCGATGGTGGGGTGCAGGGCCGAGGGGGGCTGCCAGGCGCGAAAGCGGACGCCACAGACGAACTCGCCGGTGCGGCCCGTGGGCTGCAGCGGGGCGGCCACGCCGTTGACAGTGATGACGTGGCGGTTGTCGTTCAGCCCAGTGACCTTGAGTTCCAGCCGCTCCAGCGAGGAATCCACGTAGCGAACCGTGCCGCCCGAGGCGCCCTCCTCGCCCATGACATGCCAGGGCTCCAGCGCGGTGCGCAGCGTCAGTCCCAGGCCTTGCGTGGCCACCTCGCCAATGAGTGGGAAGCGGAACTCGAAGTGCGGCGCGAACCAGGCGGCATCGAAGGCGAAGCCGGCCGCGCGCAATTCGGCCATCACGTCCTCGAAGTCTTGCTGGACGAAGGTGGGCAGCAGGAACCTGTCGTGCAGGGCCGTGCCCCAGCGCGTGAGGCGGTGACGGGTACCGCCGCGGTAGGGCTCGCGCCAGAAGCGCGCCACCAGGGCGCGCAGCAGCAACTGCTGCGCCAGGCTCATGCGCGCATGCGGCGGCATCTCGAAGGCGCGCAGTTCCAGCAGCCCCAGACGCCCCGTGGGGCCATCGGGTGAGAAGAGCTTGTCGATGCAGAACTCGGCGCGGTGGGTGTTGCCGGTGACGTCGATCAGCAGGTTGCGCAAGGCGCGGTCCACCAGCCAGGGCGGCACGTCTTTCGCCGATGACAAGTTGGCCAGGCCGTTGGCCGACGCATGGGTACTGCCACTGTTGCCGGCCGCTGCCGCTGAGCCTCGGAATACCGCAGCCGTCTGCGCAGCGGCTCTCCACACGCCCGTCTGCCGCTCCAGTTCGGCCAGCGCAATCTCCAGCTCATAGACCTGGTCATTGCGCGCCTCGTCCACGCGCGGGGCCTGGCTGGTGGGGCCGATGAACAGGCCGCTGAACAGGTAGCTCAGCGAGGGGTGGTTGTGCCAGTAGGCCAGCAGGCTGGCCAGCAGGTCGGGCCGGCGCAGGAAGGGGCTGTCGGCCGGCGTCGCCCCGCCGAGCACGAAGTGGTTGCCCCCGCCCGTGCCGGTGTGGCGCCCATCGAGCATGAATTTCTCGGTGGACAGGCGCGTCTGGTGCGCCGCGTCGTACAGGAACTCGGTGCGGTCCACCAGTTCGCCCCAGGTGGCCGAGGGGTGGATGTTGACCTCGATGACGCCGGGATCGGGCGTCACCTGCAGCAGCTTCAGCCGGGGGTCGCGCGGCGGCGGGTAGCCTTCCAGCACGAGCTGGACACCCTGCTCGGACGCCGTGGCTTCCACCGCCTGCAGCAGGGCCAGGTAGTCCTCCAGGTGCTGCAGCGGCGGCATGAAGACGTACAGCACCCCGCTGCGCCCGCCATGCTCGCGCTCGGCGCGCGGGCCGTTGGCGCGCTGCGGGTCGCGCACCTCCACGCACAGTGCGGTGCGCGTGATGCCGGCAGCGGACTTTCCGCGCTTGGGCGGCTGGGGCTCCAGCACGCCTGGGATCTGGTTGCGCAGTGCCGCGGGAGCACTCAGAGGCGCGCGAGGGGCAAACGGATCCACCTCGCCTGCGGCGGGGCGGTCCTCTGGCGCGGCCCAGGGCAGCGAATCCAGCGGCAAGCGGTAACCCATGGGCGAATCGCCCGGGATCAAGTACATCCGCTCGTCACGCAGGAACCAGCGGCCCGAGATCCAGCGCGGCTGCGCTTCCCCCGCCACCCACTCGCGCTGCAGCGGCAGCACGTAGCCCGTGGCGGCGTCCAGCCCTTGCGTGAACACGCGGCGCAGGCGGGCGCGCTCCAGTTCATCGTCCAGCTTGGAGTCGAACGGGTCCACGTTCACCGGCAGGCGGCGCTCGCGCCACAGGTAGTACCAAGCGTCCTCGTAACCGGGTAGCACCAGGTCGTCGTCCAGCCCCAGGCGGCGGGTGAGTGCGGCCATGAAGGCGTGGGCGTCAGCACCGGTGTAGCGGTGCGTCTGGCGCTCGTCGGCAAACAGCGTGGGGTCGGCCCAGCAGGGCTGACCGTCGGCCCGCCAGCAGATGGACCGGGCCCAGCGTGGCAGTTGTTCACCCGGGTACCACTTGCCCTGGCCGAAGTGCAGGAAACCACCCGCCCCGTAACGCGCCAACAGCCGGTGCGTCAGTTCGTTGGCCAGGCCGCGTTTGGTGGGGCCCAGGGCGTCGGTGTTCCATTCCGCGCCGTCGCGGTCGTCCACCGAGACGAAGGTGGGCTCGCCGCCCATGGTCAGGCGCACATCACCCGCATGCAGTTGTGCATCCACGGCGTCGCCCAGGCGCTGGATGTCGGCCCATTGCGCCTCGGTGTAGGGCTTGGTCACACGCGGCGACTCGTAGATGCGCGTGATCTCCATCTGGTGCGAGAACTCCACCTCGCACTCGTCCACCGCGCCGCTGACCGGTGCCGCGCCCGAGGGCTCCGGCGTGCAGGCCACGGGGATGTGGCCCTCCCCGGCCATCAGGCCCGAGGTCGGGTCCAGGCCGATCCAGCCGGCTCCGGGCAGATAGACCTCGCACCAGGCGTGCAGGTCGGTGAAGTCCACCTCGGTGCCCGACGGGCCGTCCAGCGACTTCACATCCGGCTTGAGCTGGATCAGGTAACCCGAGACGAAGCGCGCAGCCAGCCCCAGGTGGCGCAGGGTCTGCACCAGCAGCCAGCCGGTGTCGCGGCAGGATCCCGAGCCCTTTTCCAGCGTCAACTCGGGGGTCTGCACGCCAGGTTCCAGGCGGATGAGGTAGGAGATCTCGCGCTGCAAACGCTGGTTCAGGCCCACCAGGAAATCGATGGTGCGCGTTTTCTCGCGCGGGATGCTGTCGACAAAGGCCTTGAAGCGCGGGGTCAGCGGGCCGCGCGCCAGGTAGGGCACCAGGTCCTGCGCGGTCTCGGGGCTGTAGGCGAAGGGCACCTGCTCGGCCTGCGGCTCCAGGAAGAAGTCAAAGGGGTTGTAGACCGCCATCTCGGCCACCAGGTCCACCGTCACCTTGAACTCGCGGGTCTTCTCGGGGAACACCAGGCGCGCCAGGTGGTTGGCAAAGGGGTCCTGCTGCCAGTTGATGAAGTGCTCGGCCGGCTCGATCCGCAGGCTGTAGCTGAGGATGGGCGTACGGCAGTGCGGGGCGGGGCGCAAGCGCACTACCTGCGGGCCCAGGTTCACCAGACGGTCGTATCGGTAGTGGGTGACGTGGTGAAGGGCAACGTGGATGGACAAGGCAGGGCTCCGGAGCGCGCAGACAGTGGCAGTGTCGCGGATGCAAGGTCCGGGCCAGTCGCTCAGGCCGTGCTCAGGGTACGGTCATCCAGTAGCGGTGCCTCTCGGCCCGCTCGCACCGCCCTTGAGCCTGGTCGGAGCGCCAGCTCCAGGCGCCGCAGCGGTCGGTGCGCACCAGCTCGATGCGCCGCCCGTCATAGCGTGCCACCACATCGGGCGCAGGGTGGCCGTAGCGGCTGCGGTACGCAGCTTGCACCAGGGCCACGCGCGGGGCCACGGCCTCCAGGAAGGCCGGGGTGGACGAGGTGCGGCTGCCATGGTGGGGCACCAGCAGCACATCGCTCTTCAGCGGGGTACCAGGCCCACGCTCCTGGCGCGCCACCAGCGCGGCCTCCTGGGCCGCCTCGATGTCGCCAGTGAGCAGCAGGCTGCGGCCTGCGGCGTCGGTGACGCGCAGCACACAGCTGAGCACGTTGGGCCGCAGCGGCAAGGTCTGGGCAGGCGGATGGTCGGCCTGCAGCGGGTGCAGCATCTCGAACTGCACGCCGTCCCAGACCCAGCGCTGCCCGGCGTCGCAACGCTGGTGAGTCGGCAGCATGGCGCGCAGCGGGTGGAAGGCCTCCAGCGAGCTGCTCATCTGCCGTACGGGCAGCGACTTGATCAGCGAGGCCGCGCCACCCACGTGGTCCAGGTCGCGGTGGCTCAGCACCAACAGGTCCACGGCGCGCTCACCCCGGGCACGCAGCAGGGGCAGCAGCACGCGCTGGCCCGCGTCGGCCTCGGGGGTGTACTGTGGGCCAGCGTCGTACAGCAGCAGGTGGTTCGCAGTGCGCACCAGCACGGCCGTGCCCTGCCCCACGTCCACCACCACGGTCTCGAAGCGGCCTTGCCCGGGCCGCTCCACGGGCGGCACCATCAAGGGCAGCATCAGTGGCACGCCCAGCAGGCGCAGACGCCAGGGCAGCGGCATCACCAGCACCGCGCCGCCCAGCAGACCGGCGGCCACCGCCCAAGGCGGGGCGACAGCGGCGTTCCACACCGCCAGGGGCCAGCCGGCCAACACATCGAGCAGCGCTGTCAGGCCCTGCACGCCCCAAGCCGCCACCGTCCACAGCGGCGGCAGCAGCAGACCTGCCAGGGCCAGGGGCGTGACCAGCAAGGTCACCAGTGGGATGGCCACGAGGTTGGCCAGGAAGCCCACCACCGAGACCTGCTGGAAGAACACGAGCGTCAGCGGCGCGAGGCCGGCGGTGGCGATGGCCTGGGTTCGCAGCAGGGGAGCCAGCTGCCCATGCCACGCCTGCATCAGGGCGGCACGTGCCCACCCCACGGAGGCCAGCGCACCAGTCGGCGCCGCGGCCGAGGGGCCAACGCTGTCAGCAGAGGCCGACGCCCAGCCTCTCCGGGGCACTGCCGCACCGAACGCCGCCGCGCTCGCCTCCCCGGCAGCCAAGCCGCGAGCGGGCCGCTGGGACACGGGGTCGGACGCCATCAACAAGCCCACGGCAAAGAACGAGAGCCAGAACCCCGGCTGGCCCAAGGCCCAGGGGTCGGCCAACGTCACCACCACAGCCGAGGCCAGCAGGACCCCGGGCCCGGGCCAGTGGCGCCCCGCCAGGCGCAGCCCCACCACCACGGCCAGCATCAACACCGTGCGCTGCGCCGGCACGCCCCACCCCGCCACGGCGGCATAGCCCGTGGC
>CAISJH010000782.1 GCA_903885585.1 uncultured beta proteobacterium | reverse complement strand
TTGGTGATGATGTGCGGCGGCCGGTACAGGCCGGTGCCGGAGATGACGACGTCTTTCATGCCTGGCAGTGTAGGCAGGGCGACTGACCCTGGGGAATTGGCGCGAACCCGCAAGGCGGGTCGGAGACCCCGCCCGCCAACAACTCCTGCCCGGGCCCGCCGGATAATCCCGCAACCGGCCCTCCTGAGCCGACCAACGAGCCCCCTGCCCATGACCCGCGTCTTCAACTTCAGCGCCGGCCCCGCCGCCCTGCCCGAACCCGTGCTGCGCCAGGCCGCCGAGGAGATGCTGGACTGGCGTGGCAGCGGCGTGTCGGTGATGGAGATGAGCCACCGCGGCAAGGAGTTCATGTCCATCCACGCGCAGGCGCAGGCCCTGTTGCGGGAACTGCTGGCCATCCCGCCGAACTACAAGACGCTGTTCATGCAGGGCGGGGCCATCGCCGAAAACGCCATCGTGCCGATGAACATGCTGCGCGGCAAGGCGAGCGCCGACTACATCGACACCGGCGAATGGTCGCGCCGCTCCATCGAGGAGGCCGCGCGCTACGGGCGCGTGAACGTGGCGGCGACGTCGAAAGGCAGCGGCTACACCACCCTGCCGGCGCGCGGGACCTGGCAACTCGACCCCGAAGCCGCCTACGTGCACATCTGCTCCAACGAGACCATTGGCGGCGTGCAGTACCACTTCACACCAGACGTGGGCGATGTGCCGCTGGTGGCCGACATGTCCAGCGAGATCCTGTCGCGGCCGGTGGATGTGTCGCGGTACGGCCTGATCTACGGTGGCGCGCAGAAGAACATCGGCCCGGCGGGCTTGACCATCGTCATCGTGCGTGAAGACCTGATCGGCCACGCCCTGCCCTGCACGCCCAGCGCCTTCGACTACGCCGTGGTGGCCGAGCACGACTCGATGTTCAACACGCCCCCCACCTACGCCATCTACATCGCCGGCCTCGTTTTCCAGTGGCTGAAGGACCAGGGCGGCCTGGCGGCGATGGCGCAGCGCAACGAGGCCAAGGCCCGGCTGCTGTACGACCATCTGGACGCCAGCAGCTTCTTCTCGAGCCGCGTGGACCGCTCCTGCCGCTCACTCATGAACGTGCCGTTCCACCTGAAGGACCCGTCGCTGGACGAGGCCTTCCTGAAGGGGGCGCAGGCCCGCGGCCTCGTGCAACTCAAGGGCCACCGCATCGTGGGCGGCATGCGCGCCTCCATCTACAACGCCATGCCTCTGGAAGGCGTGCAGGCGCTGGTGGCCTGGATGCGCGAGTTTGAAATGCAGCACGGGTGAGCCGGGCCAGACTCACTGACCTCCCCGAGCTGCCACCCTGGCACACCGCCCCATGACCACTCACCCCACCGCGTCTGACACTGCCTACGAGCTTGCGGCCTTCCGGGACGGGGTGCGGGCCTGGGTGGACGCCGAGGTGGCGCCATTCGTGCGCGAATGGGATGAGACCGGCAGCTTTCCGCGCGAGCTGTACCGCCGCGCCGCGCAGATGGGGCTGCTGCAACTGGGCTACCCGGAACACCTGGGCGGCACGCCCTGCGCATTCGCCTTCCGCCTGGCCGCGGCCCAGGAGATAGCCCGGGCCGGTAGCGGTGGGCTGATGGCCAGCCTCTTCTCCCACAACATTGGCCTGCCACCCGTCGTGGAGCATGCCCACGCCGCGCTGCAGCAGCGCATCGTGCCGGCCGTGCTGGCGGGCGAGGCCATCGCCGCGCTGGCCATCACCGAGCCCGGCGGCGGTTCGGACGTGGCACGTCTGCGCACCACGGCGCGCCTGGACGGTGACCACTGGGTGATCGACGGCGAGAAGACCTTCATCACCTCGGGCCTGCGCGCCGACTGGCTCACCGTGGCCGTGCGCACGGGCGGCCCCGGAGCTAGCGGCATCTCGCTGATCGCCGTGCCGGGCGCGAGCCCCGGCCTGCAACGCACCGAGCTCGACAAGATGGGCTGGTGGTGCAGCGACACGGCCCACCTGCGCTTTGACGGCGTGCGCGTGCCGGCCGACCACCTGATCGGTCCGGAGAACGCGGGCTTTCGCATGATCATGGCCAACTTCAACGGCGAGCGGCTGCTGATGAGCGCCGGGGCCTGCGCTTTCGCGCAGGTGTGCCTGGACGAGACGCTGGACTGGGCCCGCACGCGCCAGACCTTCGGCCAGCCGCTGGTGGCGCACCAGGTGGTGAAGCACCGGCTCATGGACATGCGCATGCGCATCCGCGCCTCCGAGGCGATGCTGCAGGAGGCGTGCGCGCGCTTCGAGGCCCACCCGAACGACCCCGACACCGTGGCGGACCTGTGCCTGCTGAAGAACCAGGCCACACAGACGATGCAGTTCTGCGCCGACGCCGCCGTGCAGACCCTGGGCGGCATGGGCTACATGCGCGGCACCAAGAGCGAGCGCATCTACCGCGAAGTCAAGGTCATGATGATCGGCGGCGGCGCCGAGGAGATCATGAAAGAACTGGCGGCGCGGCAGCTGGGGCTCTGAACACGGCACTGGACCGCACTCGACCCCACGAGACCGCACGCACGACTGCACCCGCCCCACGGCAACCCGCCTTTCCGCATCACCCATTTCACCAGGCCCCCCGGGACACACCATGGAAGTCTCCTTCAGCCAGGAAATTGAATCGCTCAAGCTGGGCGCCGGCCAGACCTTCCATGGCGAGGGCATCCTGGCCGTGACCAAGGCGCTGCTGCAATCCGGCGTGTCCTACGTGGGCGGCTACCAGGGCGCGCCGGTGTCGCACCTGCTGGACGTGATGGTGCAGGCGCGCGACTACCTGGACACGCTGGGCGTGCACGTGGAGGCCTGCTCCAACGAGGCCTCGGCCGCGGCCATGCTGGGCGCCTCGCTGCACTACCCGCTGCGCGGTGCGGTGACCTGGAAGTCCATCGTCGGCACCAACGTGGCGGCGGACGCGCT
>CAISJH010000781.1 GCA_903885585.1 uncultured beta proteobacterium | reverse complement strand
TCTGCGCCGCACCATGCCGCCTGTCTGTGACGCGGTCAGCGGCCTGCAGGCCGTGCAGCAGGCGCAAGAGCGTGGTCTTGCCCGAGCCGTTGGCGCCCACCAGGGCCAGACGCTCACCCCGCAACAGACGCAGGTTCACGTCCTGCAACGCACGGGTGGTGCCGAAGCTGACGCTCGCGGACTGCAGGGTCAGGAGCGGCGCGTTCGCGGCAGGTGTGACCTGCGTTGAGGTACGGACCAGCCCGGTAGGGCGCTCGGCGCGCGCTGTCTGGGCACGGACGCCTGGATCCGCAGCGTTGCCCGCACTGTCAGATGGCGTCCTGCTCACAGCGGTGCCTCCCGGCCGCCCCCGCTGCGCCACTGCAGCAAGGCGATCAGTGCATTCAAGGCGCCCACCACGGCCAGCAGCACCAGCCCCAGGGCCAGGGCCAGGGGCAGATCGCCCTTGCTGGTTTCCAGCGCGATGGTGGTGGTCATCACGCGGGTGAAGCCGTCGATGTTGCCGCCCACGATCATCACCGCCCCCACCTCGGCAATCGCGCGGCCAAAGCCGGTGAGCAGCGCCGTCATCACCCCCAGGCGCTCGTGCACCAGCAGCAAGGCGGCGGTGGCCACCGAGCCGGCGCCCAGAGACCGCAGCTGGTCGCCCCCTTCGGCCAAGGCCGACAGCACCAGGCGGCGCGCCAGCGCGGCGATCAGCGGCACCACCAGGATGCTCTGCGCGATGACCATGGCCGTGGGCGTGAAGAGAATGCCCCAGGACCCGAGCGGCCCCGAGCGCGACAGCAGCAGGTAGACCACCAGCCCCACCACCACCGAGGGCAGGGCCAGCAGCGTGTTCAGCAATCCCACCACCAAGCCCTGCCCCGGAAAGCGCGCCACGGCCAGCCAGGCTCCCAAGGCCAGGCCGAAGCCCGCGCCCAGCAGGCAGGCGGTGCCGCTGACCTGCAGCGACAGGCCCACCACCTGCGCCAGGCGTGGATCGGCCCCGAGGATCAGCGATCCTGCAGTGGCCAGGCTGTCATGGAAGGTGCTCATGCAGTTGCGCCAGGGAGCTTGCGGTCCGAGAGCTTGGGCGGCATGAAGTTGCGATGCGGGGCGGACACTTGTCGGCGTCGGGGGAGATCTGGGTCGGATTACGGTCGGATTCGGGCGCCCGGATTCTCTGCAGAGTCGCTGGGCTTGGCGATATGTCCTGAATTGCATAAGCAACCAGGCAGCCGCGCGAGGCGCACCACAATCCATGCTCTGAAGCATCCCAACCCAGCAGGCTCAGCCCACCACCATGTCCACCCTCGGCCCCTCCCCGCTGATTGCCAACGACCGCCACCTCAGCGTGGCGCAGGCGCGCGAGGCCATCCTGGCACCGCTGCGTCCCGCGGTGGGCACAGAAGCGCTGACGCTGGCCGAGGCCCTGGGCCGCGTGCTGGTGCAAGACCTCATCAGCCCCATGAACGTGCCGCCGCACGACAACTCCGCCATGGACGGCTACGCCTTTGACGGCGCTGTGCTGGAGGTCGACCCCGAGGCCGATCTGACCCTCTCGGTGGCCGGCACCGCCTACGCTGGGCAGGCATTCACCCTCGCCGTGGCCGCGGGGCAGGCGGTGCGCATCATGACGGGTGCCGTAATGCCCCCAGGGCTGGACACCGTGGTGCCGCAGGAACTGGTGAAGACCGAAAGCGAAGGCGCTGCGCTGCGCGTGATCGTGCCCGCCCGTACCGTGAAGCGCGGCGAGAACCGCCGCCGCGCCGGGGAAGACCTGGCGCTGGGCAAGCCCGCCCTGCGCGCCGGCCGTCTGCTGCGCCCGTCGGACCTGGGGTTGGCCGCCTCGCTGGGCTTTGCCGAACTCACCGTGCGCCGTCGCCTGCGCGTGGCGCTGATCTCCACGGGCGACGAACTGCGCAACCCCGGCCACCCGCTGCCCGAGGGCTGCATCTACGACAGCAACCGCGCCAGCCTGGCCGGCGCCCTGCGCCGTCTGGGCGTGGAGGTGGTGGACCAGGGCCTGGTGCCCGACCAGCCCGCCGCGCTGGAGGCCGCCTTCACCCAGGCCGCGGCCACCTGCGATGCGGTGGTGACCAGCGGCGGCGTTAGCGTGGGCGAGGCCGACTACACCCGCGAGCTGCTGAGCCGTCTGGGTGAGGTGGCCTTCTGGAAGGTGGCCATGCGCCCGGGGCGGCCCTTTGCCTTCGGGCCGCTGCGGCGAGCACCCTCAGGGGATGCGGGTGAACCGGCCTGGCTCTTCGCCCTGCCTGGCAACCCCGTGGCCGCGCTCGTCACCTTCTATGCCTTCGTGCGCGAGGCGCTGCAGGTGCTGGCCGGCGCCCCGGCCGAGCCGCCGATGGCGTTGCGCGTCAAGAGTGCCGAGGCCATCCGCAAGCGCCCTGGCCGCACCGAATTCCAGCGCGCCATCGTGCAGCGCGAGAGCGAAGGCCCCTTGGCCGGCGAGTGGACCGCCCGCATCACCGGCTCGCAAGGCGCCGGCATCCTGCGCAGCTTGTCCGAGGCCAACGCTTTGCTGGTGCTGGGTCACGAGCAGGGCTCGGTAGCGGCTGGGGAGCCGGTCGAGGTGTGGATGTTCGAGGGGCTGGTGTGAGGGCACCTCCAGCCCAGGGCTTCACCCCACCCGATGCCGCACCGCCCGTGCCGACAGCGCATTCGGAAAGTACAGCGCCGTCAGGCTCTTGCTGTGCACGGGAGTCGCCAGGCGGGTTTCGGTGCGGGCTGATGGGTCGTTCGGGTCGGCGTGACGACGCCAGTCGCGCACCCAGTGGATCTCGTCGCAGACCTCCAGCAGGCCCATGGTCTCGCGGTCGCCCACCAGGATGCCGTGCACGGCCAGGCCCAGGTGGACGCGCGCCTCGTCCAGGCGCTGCAGCGTTGATGGCACGCAGCCGAACTCGCCGTCGCTGACGATCAACAGGTCGGCGCTGCCCCAGGTGCTGCCGTGCACCAGGTCTACGGCGCGCTCGATGGGCGTCTGCACGTCGGTGCCGCCGTCAAAGCCCTGGCCCATCAGGTCCAGCAGGGCTTCCAGGCCGCCGGGACCGGCCAGGTCACGCTCCAGCAGTTCGCCCGGGCCGCCGAAGGCGATCAGCCGGCAGCCCCGGCCGCTGCTGCGTGCCGCCCGCACGGCGGCGATCGCCACCGCCTTGGCGATCTGCTCGGGCGCGCCGCGCATGGAGCCTGAGGTGTCCAGGCAGAGAATGAAAGGACCGTGGGCACGGGGCTCGGGCGGGGCGTCGTGCAGGCCGCCGCGCGATGCGGCGCTCGGGTCGGGCCGCCAGTCCGTCAGCACGGCCTGGCTGTCGTGCGCCAGCATCCGGCCCTCGGCATGGCGCGCGCGCCACAGGCGCCGACCGATGGGGTGGCGCAGCAGCGCGGCCTCAGCCGGCAGCATGCGGGCCAAGTCGGCCCCGAAGCGGATGCCGGTGAGCTCACCCGGCGCGCCTGGGATGCGGGTCTCCTCGGCGCGCAACGGGGCACGCTGTGGCGTGTCGCGCGGCTGCGGTGCACGGCGCGGCGGGGCTGATGGGCGAGTGGCACTGCGGCCAAGGCGGTCCAGCAGCGCCACCACCGCGGGCAGCTCACCCAGGCGGTCCGCGGCTTGACGTGCGGCCTGCCATTCGCGCGAGCGCAATTGGCCTCGCAGGGCGTCCCAGCGCAGGTGTGCACCGTCGGCCAGGTCGCGCAGCAGGGCAAGTTCGTCCTCCAGGCCAGCGGTGTCGATGCGCCAGGCCTCGCGGAACTCCGCTGCCGCCTGGGCCACGGCCTGCGCCCGGCTCAGGCGGGGCTGCAGGTCGGGGATGCGGTCCAGGTGCCACAGCAGCGTGCGCAGCACCTGCTCGGCCAGCGTGGGCACGCCGCGGGCCAGGGCGGGCAGTTGGAGTTCGCCCACGATGGCGCGCAGCCTGTTGCAGGCGTCGGACTCGCCAAAGTGAGCGTGTGCTTCGGGCAGGTGGCCACGCTCCAGGGCTTCCAGCCATTGCCGGCCATGGGCCAGGCGATCTTCCCGCGTACCGGCCGCGGTGATCAGCACCGGCAACCAGACGCCGCGGGGCAACGGCTCCAGCTGGTGGTACGGGTGGTCGAAGCGGCTGGTGTGCAAGGCTGTGTTGTGTCCGTGGCCTGAACGCGTCAGGCCGCGCTGGCCCAAGCCACAGCGGCGGGCGCGGCATCTGCGCTGTCGCCTGCTGCCTCGTCCAAGGGCAGCTGGGCGAAGCCCTCGCGCGTTGCCGCCAGGCGCTGGGCCCAGCCGATAAGCTGTGCAAGGGCAGCGTCGTGGCGCCTCAGCGCCTGCGCCTTCAGATCCTGCGGCATCCACAGCCGCGTGGACAGGCGTTGCGCCAGATCGTCACGCCCGGCC
>CAISJH010000780.1 GCA_903885585.1 uncultured beta proteobacterium | reverse complement strand
TGGCAGGCTGCAGAGATCGCCCAGGCCCTGCGCCCCGGCCGCAAAGGCCTGCCCCAATGAAGCGCAAGCACCCCAAGGCCGAGCTCACCCCGAAGCCGCGCGAGGAAGCGCTGCCGCCCGAGGTGCGACCGGGCCAGTCGGTGGAGTTGCTCAAGCAGCTTCACATCCTCACGCGCGACGCCAAGCTCAACCAGGACTCGCGGCGCAAGCTCAAGCAGGTCTACCACCTGTTCCAGTTCATCGAAGGCCTGCTGCAGGAACTGCCGCACCCCAGTGCTGACCACCCCTCAGGCCCGCTGGTGGCCGACCATGGCGCAGGCAAGTCCTACCTCGGCTTCATCACCTACGACCTGCACCTGAAGGCCCTGGGCCGCGGCACGATCTACGGCATCGAGACGCGCAGCGAGCTGGTGGAATCCTCCCGCGCGCTGGCGCAGCGCCTGGGCTTCGAGCGCATGAAGTTCCTGAACCTGAGCGTGGCCGAGTCCACCGGGCTGGAGGAGCTACCGCCGCGGTTTGACATGGTCACCGCGCTGCACGCCTGCGACACCGCCACCGATGACGCCATCCACTTCGGTCTGCAGAAGCAGGCGCGCTTCATGGTGCTGGTGCCCTGCTGCCAGGCCGAACTGGCCGCCAGCCTGCGGCTGAACAAAGCCTTGCAACTGTCGCGCACGCCGCTGGCCGAACTGTGGCGCCACCCGCTGCACACGCGCGAGCTCGGCAGCCAACTCACCAACGTGCTGCGCTGCCTGTACCTGGAGTCCCAGGGCTACTCGGTCACCGTCACCGAGCTGGTGGGCTGGGAGCACAGCATGAAGAACGAGCTGATCCTGGCGCGCTTCACCGGCCACCGCAAGCACAGCGCCGGCCAGCGCCTGAAGGCGCTGCTGCAGGAGTTTGCGCTGGAGCCGCTGCTGGCCACGCGCTACCCGGCGCTGGCCGGCGCACCGAGCGAGGCTGTGACGGGCGGCTGGGACAGCTCGGACGGTGGCGATGGCGAAGCGACTTCGGAGCTGGACCCAGGACGGGCCACTGAAGCCGCCGCAGCTGACAAGACTGCAGCGCAATCAGAACCGCGTTCTGAGGCGACGGCAAAGCATGACGCCTGAACACCCCACCGCGCAGGAGCCACCCTACGCCTGGGTGGTGGTGTGGGCCTGCTTCGGCAGCCTGGCGGTCATCTTCGGCGTGGCGTACTCGTTCGCCGCGTTCTTCGAGTCCTTCGCACGGGAGTTCGACGCGCAGCGCGCGGATGTGTCGCTGGTGTTCGGCCTGTGCGGGCTGATCTACTTCGTGCTGGGCGTGGGCGGCGGCCTGCTGGCCGACCGATTCGGCCCGCGCGTCACCTGCGTCAGCGGCATGGTGCTGATCGCCACCGGCCTGCTGGGCACCAGCCTGTCGGGCTCGATGGGGGCGGTGTACCTCAGCTACGGCGTGTGCATCGGCCTGGGCATTGCCCTGGTCTACACGCCGGCCATCGGCTGCGTACAGCCCTGGTTCACGCGCCGGCGCGGTCTGGCCTCCGGGATTGCCAGTGCCGGCATCGGCGCCGGCACGCTGGTGGTGCCGCTGGTGGCCTCGGCCCTCATCGCCGCCCTGCCCTGGCGCGACGCCATGCGGCTGATGGCGCTGGGCGTGCTGGTGCTGGGCGTGGGCTGTGCGTGGTTGATGCGGCGTGTACCGGTGGCCTCGGCTCCGCTCGCCAGCGCCAGTGCTTCGGCTGGGGCAGGTGCCCCGCGTGCGGCCGTCAACGCCCCGCCGGGCCTCACGCTGCGCGAGACGCTGCGCCAGCGCTCTTTCTGGTGGCTGTATGCCGCCACCGTGCTGGCCGCCCCCACGATGTTCGTGCCCTTTGCGCACGTGTCGGCCGCCGCGCGCGATGCCGGCATTGACAATGCTGCCGCCGTGGGCCTGGTCGGCTTGATCGGCATCGGCAGCCTGGTGGGGCGCTTCGCCATCGGCGCCCTGGCCGACCGGCTGGGCCGCGGGCTGACGCTGGTGCTCATGCAGGTCTCCATGGGGGCCTCCTACCTGCTGTGGGGCGCCTCGGCCGCGCTGGGTGGGTCGCTGGGCGCTGGCACCTACCCCCTGTTCGCCCTGTTCGCGCTGTGGTTCGGGCTGAGCTATGGCGGCATCGTTTCACTGCTGCCAGCGCTGTGCATGGACCTGTTCGGCGCGCGGGCACTGGCCAGCGTCATCGGCACGCTCTACAGCGGCGCGGCGCTGGGCAACCTGCTGGGCCCGGTGCTGGCGGGGCGGGCCTTCGACCAGTTGGGTGGCTACGGGCTGGTGATCGGCGTGGGCATGGCGCTGTCGGTGCTGGCCACGGTGGCCTCGGCGCGCGTGGTGACCCCGCGGGCGGGAGCGGGCGGACGCGGTTGAGCGGCGTACGCTGGCGAACTCCCCCTGGAGTCCGCGCCCGCAGGCCGCAAGCCAGCGAGCGGCGTCAGAAGAACGCCATCGTGCGCACCTCGATACTCTCGCGCTTCATCGCACCGGGCGGCGTGGTGGGGTCTTCGAAGGCCGTGTGGCCCATGAAGCGGGCGCGGCCATCGGTCTCGGAGTCATAGGTCTTGAGCAGCAAGGCCTGGCTGGCCTGCATCAGGGGAAAGTAGACCCAGCGGTGCCGAGGCGAGTGGCGCATGACGTAGATCTCGCCCGTGCGCTCGCGGTACTTCAGCTCCATTCGGAGCATGTCCTGCTCGTCGTGGGTGGTGGCGTCACACATCGCCAGCGGTAACTCCTCCACCTGCCGGTACAGGGGCTTCCACACGTTGAAGAACGCCACGCGCCGGGCGAGCAGGGCGTCTGCCTCCTCGGGCAG
>CAISJH010000779.1 GCA_903885585.1 uncultured beta proteobacterium | reverse complement strand
TGACCACCGCGGCGTTGACCCGGTTTTCGGCACGCTTGCGGATATCGATGTCGTCCTCGCGCGGGCGCACAGCCTGGGGCTGAAGGTGATCATCGACCAGGTGTGGTCGCATACGGCAGCAACGCACCCGTGGTTCACCGAGAGCAGGGCGAATCGCGAGAACCCGCGGGCCGATTGGTACGTCTGGGCCGACGCCAGGCCGGATGGCAGTCCGCCCAACAACTGGCAGAGCTGGATGGGTGGGCCGGCCTGGCGCTGGGAGCCCCGGCGCAAGCAGTACCACCTGCACAACTTCCTGCCGCAGATGCCGGACCTGAACTTCCACTGCCCTGCTGTTCAGGACGCTGTGCTGGACATCGCCCGGCACTGGCTGGAGCGTGGCGTGGACGGCTTCCGGCTGGATACCGCCAACCTCTACTTCCACAGCCGGGGCCTGGAAGACAACCCGCCGCTGCCCGAGGGCTTGCGGGGCGACTCGCCCGTGTTGATGCAGCGGCACCTGCACAACGCCGACCAGGCCGAGGCGCCTGGCTTCTTCGAGCGGCTGCGCGCCCTGATGGACCGCTACGGTGACCGGATGGCGGTGGCCGAGATCGGCGGCGTGGACCCGGGGCCGACCATGGTGGCCTACACGCGCGGCCGCGACCGGCTGCACACCGCCTATTCCTTTGCCTTCCTGGGTGAGCGACCCGATGCGGCCCAGGTGCTGCGGGTGCTGGCACCCTGGATGGAAGGCGAGGCCCAGACCGCCTGGCCGAGCTGGGCCTTCTCCAACCACGATGCGCCGCGCGTGACCACCCGCTGGGCCGGGGGCGGCGCCGGCGCCTTTTCCTTCGGCGGCCGTGGCGATGATGGAGCCGCAACGTCCACCGGTGCCACGCCGATCACCTGGCTGGCCCTGCTGCTGGCCTTGCGCGGCACGGTCTTCCTTTACCAAGGCGAGGAGCTCGGTCTGCCGCAGAGCACGCTGGCTTTCGAGGACTTGCGCGATCCCTTCGGCATCGCTCACTGGCCGCAGAACCCGGGTCGGGATGGTTGCCGTACGCCGTTTCCCTGGCAGTCCGACGCTCCCCGGCTGGGCTTCAGCACCGCAGATCGCCCCTGGCTGCCGGTGGACCCGGCCCATGCTGGCCTCGCGGTCGACCGTCAGCTGGCCGATCCGACTTCGGTGTTGAACACCACCAAGGCGCTGCTGGCGCTGCGGCGTGCCCACCCGGCGCTGCGCCTGGGGAGTTTCGAGCCGCTGGTGGTGGAGGGCGACGTGCTGGTGCTCAGGCGTTGCCACCGTGAAGCAGGCGTTGATGACGCGCTGTGTCTGGCCTTCAACCTGGGGAGCCGTGAGGCCAGGCGGCCCTGGCCTGTCGCGCCGCCTTCAGGGGCGCCGCTGTTCGTGCATCAGCAGGCCGCAGTCGATGGGCGCACGCTGGTGCTGCCCCCAGGTGCTGTGCTCTTCGCAACGCTGCGTTGAGCTGCTTGCGTTCACCTTCGTCAGACTATGGAACCACCCGAGATGAACCCGCTGACCGACCCCGCACCCGACATCGACAGCCCCTACGCCTTGACCGAAGCCCAGGTAGAGCGCTTTCGGCGCGATGGCTGCATCAAGCTCAAGCAGGTGCTGTCGCCGGCCGCGCTGGCCTGCTACGGCAGCGCCATCACGCGCTTGACGATCGACCTCAACACCGAGCATCGGCCGCTTCAGGAGCGCAGCACCTACGACCGCGCCTTCCTGCAGGTGATGAACCTGTGGGAGCACAGCCCGCTGGTGGGCCGCTTCGTGATGGGGCAGCGCCTGGCACGCATCGCCGCGGAGTTGCTGCAGGTGAGCGGCGTGCGGCTGTACCACGACCAGAGTCTTTACAAGGAGCCGGGCGGTGGCATCACACCGGCTCATGCTGATCAGTACTACTGGCCCCTGGCGAGCGACCGCACCATCACTGCGTGGATCCCGCTGCAGGCGGTGCCGGCGGAGATGGGGCCGCTGGGCTTCTATGCCGGCAGCCAGGGCGTGGCATTCGGCCGCGACCTCGGCATCAGCGACGAGAGCGAGGCACAGATCACCGAGAACATGGCGCGCCATGGTTTCAGTTTCGACGTCAGCCCCTTCGACCTGGGTGAGGTCAGCTTCCACCTGGGCTGGACCTTCCACAAGGCTGGAGCCAACACCAGCACGCAAGCTCGCTCGGTGATGACCATCATCTACATGGACGCGGGCATGCGTCTGTTGCCTGCGCTCAGCCCCATCCAGGCCAACGACCGCGACCAGTGGTGCCCCGGTGCACGCGAGGGCGAGCCCATCGCCACGCGCAAGAACCCGGTGATCTGGGAAAGATGACGGATGAAAGATGACGAGATGACGCAGAGTTGATCGATCCCTGAGCGCACGATGAGCATGAAGATCTTGTGGGCCCTGGTCATGGCATTCATGACGCTGGTGGTCAGTGGCTCGGCCGCCGCCGCCGGCCGCGGCGACCTCACCCAGCACGTCGACCCCTTCATCGGTACCGACGGCACCGGGCATGTGACCCCGGCGGCCATGGTGCCCTTCGGCATGGTGGCGCCCGGCCCCGACAACGCCGACCGTGGCTGGAGCTACAGCAGCGGCTACCAGTACCGCGCGCCGCGCATCCTGGGCTTCTCCAACACGCACATCAGCGGCGCGGGCATCCCCGAGTTGGGCGATGTGCTGCTGATGCCCGCCGCCGGCACGCGCTGGACAGCCCAGAGCACCGACTTCTCGGCCGCCCCCGACAAGAAGACAGAGAGCGCCCGCCCCGGCGTCTACCGCGTCACGTTGCCCGGCCATGGCGTGCGCGTGGAACTCACCACCACCCAGCGTGTGGCCGTGCACCGTTACACCTTCACGCAGCGCGGCCGTGTGCAGGTGCTGGTGGACCTGCAGCACGGGCTGCTGTTCGGCCATGGACCAGAAGTCACGCCGCGGGTCACGCAGGCCGCATCCGCCGTGGACGCCCCGCGCGGCGAGCTGACCGGCACCACGCACGCGAAGAACTGGGTCGAGCGCGAAGCCTCGTTCATCGTGCGCTTCGACCGGCCCATCGAGCGCGTGACCACGTTGCCGCCCCGCGCAGGTGACCAGGCCTCGCGTTACCTGCTCGACTTCGACCTCGGCCCCGGCCGCGTGCTGCACGCGCGTGTGGCACTGTCCACCGTGGACGTGGACGGCGCGCGCCGCAACCTGGCCGTGGATCAGGACAAGTCCTTCGACACCGTGCGCGCCGCCGCCGATGGGCAGTGGCAGCGGCTGCTTTCACGCATCGACATCGAGGCCGACGCGCGCTTCAAGAAGATCTTCTACTCGGCGCTGTATCGCACACTGCTGCACCCCAGCGACATCGCCGACGCCGACGGCCGGGTGCGCGGCCCCACGGGGCAGGTGATGGCCGCGCCGGGCGGCGTGTACTACAGCACCCTCAGCCTGTGGGACACCTTCCGCGGCGTGCATCCCCTTTTCACGCTGCTGGTGCCAGAACGCGTGCCAGGCTTCATCCAGACCCTGCTGGCGCACCATCGCGCGCAGGGCTACCTGCCGCTGTGGACGGCCTGGGGCCGCGAGACGCACACGATGATCGGCAACCCGGCGCTGCCGGTCATTGCGGACGCTGTGGCCAAGGGTTTTCACAAGGGCCCAACAGGCTTCGACCTGCAGGTGGCCCTGCAGGCCATGCTCGAAACCTCCACGCTGCCGCGCCCCCGGGCCCCCGAATGGGCACAGCGCAGTTGGGACGACGTCGAACAGTTTGGCTACATCCCGCTGGACCGCATCAGCAACGAGTCGGTGAGCAAAACCTTGGAACTCGGCATCGGCGATGACGCTGTGGCCCGCGTGGCGCGTGCGGCGGGTCGCCCCGAGGTGGCCGAGCGCTTTACCCGCCGAGCCCAGGGCTGGCGCCAACTCTGGGACGCCCAGACGCAGATGATGCGCGGCAAGGACAGCACCGGCCGTTGGCGTGAGCCCTTCGACCCCCTGGTGCCCACCAGCCCGATGAACAACCCGGGCGACTACACCGAGGCCAACGCCTGGCAGTACACGTTGACACCGGCGCTGCACGACCCGGCCGGCCTGATCGCGCAGATGGGTGGCGCCGCAGCCTTCGAGGCCTGGCTCGATCGCTTCTTCACCTTGCGCTCGCCAGGCGTCAACAAGCACCTGGGCCAGGAGGCCATGATCGGCCAGTACGCCCATGGCAACGAACCCAGCCACCACATCGCCTATCTCTACGCCTGGACAGGATCGCCCGAGAAGGGCCATGCGCTGATCCGCCGTATCGTCCAAAGCTTCTACGGCAACGGTCCCGACGGCATCATCGGCAACGACGACTGCGGTCAGATGAGTGCCTGGCTGGTTCTTTCCACGCTGGGCCTTTACCCGGTGGTGCCGGCTTCGGGCACGTACGTCGCCGGTGCCACGCTGGTGCGCCGCGCCTGGCTGACGCGCGCTGACGGTACGCGGCTCGCGATCGTGCCCGGCCGGCGTCCTGGGGTGTGGGTGGACGGACAGCGCATGGACCCCAAAGCGTTGTCGCATGCTGCGCTGTTACGGGCCCGAATCCTCGAGTTGGGGTCATAGCGCCACTTGCCGGCGCAGTCGAAAACCCTCATCTGTAGCCATGCAGTGCATCGCATCGACCATGAGGTGCAATGGTCTGCACTCGCCTGGCCTCGTGTGGGCTACAGCGTGGGCGCGTCGAACCGGTACCCAACGCCGTACACCGAAGCGATGCAATCTTCACCTGGGCAAACCGCCTGCATCTTGCGACGCAGATTCTTCACATGGGTGTCGATGGCGCGGTCGCTGACATCGCGCAGTTCACCGTGGGCGCTGTCCAGAAGTTGAGATCGAGAGAAGACCCGCCCCGGTTGACTCAACAGGTGGCGCAGCATCCTGAACTCCAGCGGCGTCAGTGGCAGCCAGTCGCCGCGCCACGCGATGCGCAGTCCGGCGTCATCGATCGTCCAGAGGCTGTGCGCGGGGGTGACGCGCCGCTCTGATCGGCGCAGGAGGGCGTGCACCCGCGCCATCACCTCGCGCGGGCTGAAGGGCTTGCACACGTAGTCGTCGGCGCCGCTGTTCAGGCCCAGCAGGCGGTCCAGCTCGTCGATCCGGGCGGTCACCATCAGGATCGGGACATCGCTGAACATGCGCACGGCGCGGCACACGCTCACACCGTCCAGCCCGGGCAGATTCAAATCCAGGATCAACAAGTCCGGTGGGGCTTGCTTGACTTCTGCAAGGGCGAGCGAGCCATCGGCCAAGCTGTGGGCCTCGAAGCCTTCACTGCACAA
The DNA here is from genome assembly GCA_903885585.1 of uncultured beta proteobacterium. Taxonomy (GTDB): domain Bacteria; phylum Pseudomonadota; class Gammaproteobacteria; order Burkholderiales; family Burkholderiaceae_C; genus Rubrivivax. Next base: position 269 of record CAISJH010000779.1, on the reverse strand, counting down.
GTAGTCCACCAGCAGCAGGGCGATACGCGGGTCGTCTTCCACCACCAGCACGCGGCGGGCGGACTTCACACGCCGCTCCCTGCGGGCAGCGGCTGATGGGGCATGCTGGGCGGTTGCGGCAAGTCCAACGTCATTCGCAGCCCGCCCAAGGCCGAGGCCGAGGCTGTCAGTTGACCTCCATGGGCCTTGACGATGACCTGGCAGATGGCCAGCCCCAGGCCGCTGCCCCCCGAGCCGCCCGATCGTGCAGCGTCGCCGCGGTACAGGGG
>CAISJH010000778.1 GCA_903885585.1 uncultured beta proteobacterium | reverse complement strand
CTGGCCCTGGCCAACTACCCCAGCTTCAACCCCAGCCAGCGACAGAACCTGAGCGGCGCACAACTGCGCAACCGCGCCCTGACCGACATCTTCGAGCCCGGCTCGACGATGAAGCCCTTCATCGCCGCCTGGGCGCTGGAGAGTGGCCGCGTGACGCCGCAGACGCCCATCCAGACCGCGCCCGGTTCCATCACCATCACCGGCTCCACCATCAAGGACGCCCATCCGCACGGCGTGTTGTCGGTGGCCGAGGTGATCCAGAAGTCCAGCAACGTGGGCACCGTCAAGATGGCGATGCAGATGTCCCCGCGTGAGATGTGGGAGCTGTACGCCAGCGTGGGCTTCGGCCAGAAGCCGCAGCTGGACTTTCCCGGTGCCGTCACCGGCAAGCTGAGGCCTCACAAGACCTGGCGCCCCATCGAGCAGGCCACCATGAGCTATGGCTACGGGGTCTCGGCCTCGCTGTTCCAGCTGGCGCGGGCTTACACCGTCTTCGCGCGTGATGGCGAGTTGATTCCGGTGTCCATCCTCAAGCGCCAGGAGCCGGTGGCCGGCCTGCGGGTGGTGTCTCCCAAAACGGCCAAGGACGTGCGCGAGATGCTCCGCATGGCCGCAGGCCCCGGAGGTACGGCGCAGAAGGCCCAGACCATTGGTTACTCGGTGGGCGGCAAGACGGGTACGGCGCGCAAGCAGGAGGGCAAGTCCTACGTCACCAACAAGTACCGCGCCTGGTTCGTGGGGCTGGCCCCGGTGAGTGACCCGCGCATCGTGGTGGCCGTGATGGTGGACGAGCCCAGCAAGGGCGTGTTCTACGGCGGTGATGTGGCCGCCCCGGTCTTCAGCCAGGTGGTGCAGCAGACGCTGCGCATGATGGGCGTGCCCACCGACATCGAGGTCAAGCCGCAGATCGTGTTCCAGCCCAATGCGGCCGAGGTGGAGAGCTTTTGATGCTGCACCTGGGTTCCAGCACGGCGGCGGCGGCCTGGCTCCAGGCCCGGGGCGCCCGCGCCTTGTGCACCGACCACCGTCGCGTACGCCCTGGTGACGCCTTCCTGGCCTGGCCCGGTCGCAACCATGACGCGCGACGGCACGCGGGGTCGGCGCTGGCGGCGGGGGCGACGGTCTGCCTGGTGGAGGCGCGCGGGCTCGACCCAGCAGCCGTGCCCGCTGGCGATGAGCGTCTGGCCTGCATGGACGAGCTCAAGCGCCAGGCGGGCGAGGTGGCCGACGCCTTCCTGAGGCATCCGAGCCGCTCGCTGGAGGTGGTGGCCATCACCGGCACGAACGGCAAGACCTCCAGCACCTGGTGGGTGGCGCAGGCCCTGGGGGCCCTCGAGCGCCGCTGCGGTGTGGTGGGCACGCTGGGCGTGGGTGATCCTCAGAGCACCTTCGAGTCCACTGGGCTGACCACGCCCGACGCCGTCGCCCTGCAATCGGCCTTCCGGCGTTTTGCCGATGAGGGGCTGCAGGCCTGCGCCATCGAGGCTTCGTCCATCGGCATCGTGGAGCACCGGCTGGCTGGCACGTCCCTGGCGGTGGCTGCCTTCACCAACTTGACGCAGGACCACCTGGATTACCACGGCACGATGGCCGCCTATGGGGCGGCCAAGCGCGCGCTGTTCGACACCCCTGGCCTGAAGGCCGCGGTGCTCAACGTGGACGATGCGCAAGGGCGCGCCTGGGCGGCCGAGCTGGCCCACCGCCCGGGTCTGGCGCTGTGGACGGTCTCCCCCTCGGGCCTCGCTGACGTGTCGCCGCGGTTGTGGGTGCGCCAGGTGCTTCACACTGGCGAAGGCATGGCGTTCGATCTGTGCGAGCGTGACGCCGCGACAGGCGCTGAGCGACAAGTGGCCCTGCGCACGCCGCTGATCGGGCGCTTCAACGTGGAGAACCTGCTCGTGGTGGCGGGTTGCCTGCGCGCCCTGGGCGTGCCGCTGCCGCAGGTGGCGCGGGCGCTGAGCCGGCTGACGCCTGTGCCCGGCCGCCTGGAACGCGTGCCGGCGCCCGCTACCGGACGGCACCCGGCGGTGGTGGTGGACTACGCCCACACGCCGGATGCCTTGGACAAGGCGCTGCAGGCGCTGACGCCGCTGGCGGTGGCGCGCGGCGGGCAGCTGTGGTGCGTGTTCGGCTGCGGTGGTGACCGGGATGCCACCAAGCGCCCGCTGATGGGGCGCGCGGCCGTGCAGGGCGCCTCGCATGTGGTGGTGACCAGCGACAACCCGCGCAGCGAGCCGTCGGACGGCATCCTGGCTCAGGTGATGGCCGGTGCCCGCGACGCGGCCCAGGCGAGTGCGGCGGCTCGTACTCTGGTGGCTTTGGAGGATCGCCGCGCCGCCATCTTGCACGCGGTGCAGTCGGCCGCCCCGGCTGATGTGGTGTTGATTGCCGGCAAGGGGCATGAGCAGACGCAGGAGATCGCGGGCGCCAAGCACCCCTTCTCGGATGTGGCTGAGGCGGCGGCGGCGCTCGCCCTGCGCCTTGCCGCGCCTGCGATCCCGGCACAGGGGGTAGCCCGAGCATGATGACCCTGGCCCAGGCCCACGCCTTGTTGCCCGGCTCCGTGCTGGTGGGTGACGGTGCCCTGCGCTTCGAGCGGGTGCACTCCGACACCCGCACCTTGCGCGCCGGTGACCTGTTCGTCGCCCTGCGCGGTGAGCGCTTCGACGCGCACGACTTCCTCCCGGTGGCGCGTGCTGCGGGGGCCGTGGCGGCGCTGGCCGAGCGCGGCCTGGCCGAGGCCGGTCTGAGCGGCCTGCAGGTGCCCGATGCCCTGGCTGCGTTGCAGGCCCTGTCGGCCGCCTGGCGGCACCGCTTCCATCTGCCCCTGATCGCGGTGGCCGGCAGCAACGGCAAGACCACAGTCACGCAGATGATTGCGTCCATCCTGCGTGCCGGTCATGGGGTCGGGGCCTTTGCCACCGAGGGCAACCTGAACAACCACATCGGCCTGCCGCTGACCCTGCTGCGCCTGCGCCAGGACGACGAGGTCTGGCACCGTGTGGGCGTGGTGGAACTGGGCATGAACCACCCGGGTGAGATCGCCTTGCTGGCTCGGCTGGCGGCGCCCACGGTGGCCTTGGTCAACAACGCGCAGCGCGAGCACCAGGAGTTCATGGCCAGCGTGGAGGCGGTGGCGCAGGAGAACGGCGCCGTGCTGCAGGCGCTGCCGGCCTCCGGTGTGGCCGTGTTCCCGGCAGATGATCCGATGACTGATCTGTGGCGCCAGATGGCCGGTGCCCGGCAGGTCCGCACCTTTGCTGTGTCCGATGGATCGTCGCCAAGCCCCGCCGCGGTCATGGCAGACGCCAGCGCGCAGGCCCGCTGGGACGTGCAGGCCCAGGCCTGGCACATCCAGATGCGGCTGGGAGGCGAACACCTCACGGTCCAACTGGAGCAGCCGGGTCTGCACAACGTGCACAACGCCTTGGCCGCTGCGGTATGCGCACGGGCGGCCGGGGAGTCCTTGCAAGCCATTCAGCAGGGCCTGGAGGCCTTCCGCCCCGTGAAAGGTCGCTCCCAGGTGCGGGCACTGGCCTGGGCTGGCGCCACCGCCACGCTGGTGGATGACAGTTACAACGCCAACCCGGATTCGGTGCTCGCTGCCATTGAGGTGCTGCATGGCCTGCCCGGCCCACGCTGGCTGGTGCTGGGCGACATGGGTGAGGTGGGCGCGCAGGGCCCGGCCTTCCATGCCGAGGTGGGTGAGCGCGCACGGGAGCGTGGCCTCGAGCATCTGTGGTGTGTGGGCGCCCTGGCAGCAGCTTCTGCACAGGCCGCACAGGCCGCACAGCCCGCGCTTGCCGAACCTTCCGTCGCCCCGTTGGGCGCTGCACCCGAAGTCCGCCACTTCGACACCGTCGAGGCCTTCCTCTCGGCCCTGCAGGCCCCCGCCGCCAGCCTGCCCAGCGCCGCCAGCATTCTCGTCAAGGGCTCGCGCTTCATGCGCATGGAGCGGGTGGTTGAAGCGCTTGTGACCAGGTCTGAGGCTGCCGGCGGCGCCTCTGTCCCCACCACCCGTCCAGAACAGGCGCACCCGGATGCGCCGGAGGCTCCTTCGTGCTGCTGAATCTGAGCCAATGGCTGCTGGCGCTGTTCCCGGAGGAGCTGGGCTTTCTGCGGGTCTTCCAGTACCTGACCTTCCGCGCCGTGATGGCGGCCATGACGGCGCTGCTGATCGGTCTGGCCTTCGGGCCCTGGGTCATCCGACGTCTGACCGAGATGAAGATCGGCCAGCCCATCCGCACCTATGGCGTCCAGACCCACCTGGGCAAGCGCGGCACGCCCACCATGGGCGGCGTGCTGGTGCTGATCGGCATCGGGTTGTCCACCCTGCTGTGGTTCGACTGGACCAACCGCTTCTGTTGGGTGGTGATGCTGGTGACCTTCGGCTTCGGTGCCATCGGCTGGGTGGACGACTACCGCAAGGTGGTGCACAAGGACCCGGAGGGCATGCGCTCGCGCGAGAAGTTCTTCTGGCAGACGCTGATCGGCCTGGTGGCCTCGCTCTACCTGGCCTTCAGCGTGTCGGAGGTGTCCAACCTGCGTGTGCTGGAGCTCTTCTTCAACTGGATCGCCAGCGGCTTCTCCAACGAGCTGCCCCCCAAAGCCGACCTGCTGGTGCCGTTCTTCAAGAGTGTGAGCTACCCGCTGGGGGTCTACGGCTTCATCGCGCTGAGCTGGTTTGTCATCGTGGGCACCAGCAACGCGGTGAACTTTACCGACGGGCTGGACGGGCTGGCCATCATGCCGGTGGTGATGGTGGGGTCGGCGCTCGGCATCTTTGCCTACTTGACGGGCAATGCGGTCTACGCCAAGTACCTGCTGATTCCCCATATCCCGGGCACCGGCGAGTTGCTGATCTTCTGCGGCGCCCTGGCCGGCGCCGGGCTGGCCTTCCTGTGGTTCAACGCCAACCCGGCGCAGGTGTTCATGGGCGATGTGGGCGCACTGGCGCTGGGCGGCGCGCTGGGCACGATTGCCGTCATCACGCGTCAGGAGATCGTGCTGGCCATCATGGGCGGCATCTTCGTGGCCGAGGCCTTGAGCGTGATCATCCAGGTCAGCTGGTTCAAGTACACCAAGCGCCGCTATGGCGAGGGCCGCCGCATCTTCCTGATGGCGCCGCTGCACCACCACTTCGAGAAGAAGGGCTGGGCCGAGACGCAGGTGGTGGTGCGCTTCTGGATCATCACCATGCTGCTGTGCCTCATTGGCCTGGCCAGCTTGAAGCTGCGCTGAGTACTTACATGCAGCAGCTCGCCGGTCTCCACGTGCTCGTCCTCGGCCTCGGTCAATCCGGGTTGGCGATGGCGCGCTGGTGCGCACGTTGCGGTGCCACGGTGACGGTGTGGGACTCGCGCGAGCAGCCACCCCAGGCGCAGGCCCTCGCGCAGGACGTGCCCGCGGCCGTGCGGCTCAGCGGCCCGCTGGAGGCGGGAGCCCTGGATGGGCCTTCAGGGGTGCTGGCGGGAGTGCAGTGGGTACTGAAGAGCCCTGGACTCGCTCCGCAGGACCCGGCCATTGCGGCCTTCGTGGAGGCTGCACGGGCCAAGGGCTTGCGCGTCAGTGGTGAACTGGACCTTTTCGTCCAGGCCCTGGCCGTGCTGAAGCAGGATCAGGCTTACGCGCCGCAGGTACTGGCCATCACCGGCACCAACGGCAAGACCACCACCACCGCCTTGACGGCCTTGCTGGTGGAGCGCGCCGGGCGCACGGCAGTGGCCGCGGGCAATATCGGCCCGACCATGCTGGACACGCTGGCCGAGCACCTGGACGCTGACACCCTGCCGCAGGTGTGGGTGCTGGAGCTGTCGAGCTTCCAGCTGCACGATGCCCAGGGTTTCGAACCCACTGCGGCCGTGGTGCTCAACCTCTCCCAGGACCATCTCGACTGGCACGGCACCATGGCCGCCTACGCGGCCGCCAAGGCTCGTATCTACGGCCAGCAGGCGCTGATGGTGGTGAATGTGGATGACCCGCTGGTGGCCGCCATGGAGCCTGCGCCGGTGATCGGCAAGCTGCCCAAGGGCCAGGTGCGGCCGGCGCCTCGGCAGGTGCTGCGCTTTGGACTGCACGCTCCGCTGCAGCCGGGTGATTTCGGCTTGGTCACCGAAAACGGCATGGCCTGGCTGGTGCGTGCGCTGCCGGGCGACGAGACCGTCGTGCGGCGCAAACGCGGCGCCGACGCAGCACCTGAGGAACTGCATCTGCAGCGCCTGATGCCGGCCGATGCCCTGCGCCTGCGCGGCCGCCACAACGCCAGCAACGCCCTTGCCGCCTTGGCCCTGGCCACGGCGATCGGCTGCCCGCTGGCGCCCATGCTGCACGGCTTGCGCGAGTACCGGGGCGAACCGCACCGGGTGGAGCTGGTGGGTCGCATTGGCGACGTCGAGGCCTTCGACGACAGCAAGGGCACCAATGTGGGGGCCACTGTCGCAGCGCTGATGGGCCTGGGCGCAGACCGTGAGCCTGCCCGCGTGGTGGTCATCCTGGGCGGGGACGGCAAGGGCCAGGACTTCGGTCCTCTGGCGCCCGCCGTGGCCCGCCATGCCCGCGCCGTGGCGCTGATCGGGCGCGACGCGCCAGCGCTCGAGTCCGTGTTGACGGCCCACCCCGACGCTGCGGCCGTGCCGCGCCAGACTCATGCCAGCCTGGAGGCCGCCGTGGTCTGGTGTTTCGGCCAGGCACGGCCGGGTGACGCTGTGCTGCTGAGCCCGGCCTGCGCCAGCTGGGACATGTTCAGGAACTACGGCCACCGGGCCGAAGTTTTCGTGCAGGCCGTGCACGACTGGGCCGCCGAGCAAGGGGAGGTCGTGGCGTGAGCGTCTCCCGCAGCACTGCCATGGGCCCTGCGCCATCCGCTCAGAGCCGGTTGCGGGCCTTCTGGGCCGCCGGGTACGCCGCCGTAGCGTCCCTCTGGCCCGGTCGCGGACAGGGCGCGGGCGACGACGGCCGGCCGCAGACCCTGCCCGTGCGGGACCGCTTCGAGCTGCGCTCGCCCGGCGTGACCCGCATCACCGGATTTGACCAAGCCTTCGTGGCCGTGGCCCTGGCCCTGGTGGCGCTGGGCGTCGTCATGGTCTATTCCGCCTCGGTCGCGCTGCCCGACAACCCCAAGTTCGCCCGCTACGCGGCCACCCACTTCCTTACCCGCCACATGCTGTCGATCGGCATTGCCACGGTGGCGGCGCTGCTGGCGCTGCAGATTCCGCTGTCCTGGTGGGAAAAGCATGCCGGCCACCTCTTCATCGTGGCGCTGGTGTTGCTGGTGCTGGTGCTGATTCCCGGCATCGGCAAGGTGGTGAACTTCTCTCGCCGATGGATTCCGCTGGGCGTCATGAACTTTCAGCCCTCGGAATTCGCCAAGCTGGCCATGGCCATGTACGCCGCCAGTTACATGGTAAGGAAGATGGATGCGCGGGAGAACTTCCTGCGTGCGGTGTGGCCCATGGCGCTGGCTGTGCTGGTGGTCGGCCTGCTGCTGCTGCGGCAGCCCGACATGGGCGCGTTCATCGTGATCGCCACCATCTCCATGGGGGTGCTGTTCCTGGGTGGCGTCAACGCCCGCATGTTCTTTCTCATCGCGGCCATGGCCATCGCGGCCCTGGCCATGATCATCGCCTTCGACGAGTTGCGCCGCGGCCGCATCCTGGCCTACCTCGACCCCTGGGACCCGGCCAATGCGCAGGGCAAGGCCTACCAGCTCACGCACTCGCTGATCGCCTTCGGCCGCGGTGGCTTGTTCGGCCAGGGCCTGGGTTCGTCGGTGGAGAAACTGCACTATCTGCCCGAGGCGCATACCGACTTCCTGCTGGCGGTGATTGGCGAGGAACTGGGCCTGGTCGGCGTGCTCGCCGTGATCGTTGGCTTCTTCTGGCTCATCCGTCGCATCGTCAACAACGGCCGCAAGGCCATCGCCCTGGACCGTGTCTTCGCGGG
>CAISJH010000777.1 GCA_903885585.1 uncultured beta proteobacterium | reverse complement strand
GCGTCAGCTGCCCAATCGGCCCACTCTCCATGCCGCCAGCCGGTGAGGTGCTGCGCCACCTCGATGGCGCCGCCCAGGGCCACCAGGCTGAGGATGAGCTTCCAGCGCAGGGCTGTCTGAGGCCAGGCCAGAAAGGCGAGCACGGTGAGCACGGCAAAGGCCAGGGCGTGTTGGGCTTTGTCCCAGAAATTGAAGGGGCCCCTGGCGGGCAGGTGCTCAGCGGGTAGGAGGGTGAGCACCAACACGGCCACCGTGGCCAGCCAGAACGCGGCTCGTGCCCAGGGCTGCAGCTTCATGCCGCCACCTGCAGCGTGCTCACGCGGTTGCGCCCGACGATCGTGTCGCGCTGAAGGATTCGTTGGCGGTCTGCATTCCATCTGATACTAACGGCTCGTCCACACCGCACTCCGCAGGAAGATCCGATGCAGACTTCCAACGCTTCTGGCATGGCCTTGGTGGCCGGGCCGGGCACGCCAGGGCTGGCCGGGCACGCCGCAGCCGATGGCGGCTTGGCCGTGGTGATGGACCGCGTGGTCTTCCTGAAGCAGTTGCAGCAGGTGTCCAACCGCATCCATGCAACGGACAACCTGCAGGCCTGGCAGCTGGACATGGCGCAGGACATCTGCGACTTGCTGCAGGCCGACCGCATGACGCTGTACGAGGCGGATGCCAACGGGCGGGAGATCGTCTCTCGGGTGAAGACGGGCTTGAACCGGCTGAAGGACATACGGCTGCCGGTGGACGAGCGCAGCATTGCGGGCTATGTGGCCGCCACGCGGCAGATGCTCAACATTGCCAACGTGTACGACGCGCAGGAGTTGCAGCGCCTGGGCCCGACGCTGACCTTTCACAAGGGCGTGGACAACTTCACCGGCTACCGATCGCGCCAGATGCTGGTGCTGCCGCTGGCTGTAGAGCAGACCATGCTCGGCGTGCTGCAGTTGATCAACTTCAAGGGCACGGGGCCCTTTCCAGCGATGGTGGTGGAGGGCGCGCGCGAGCTGGCGCAGACGCTGGCGGTGGCCATGCTGCGCCGGCGCCAAGGGGCTGCAATGCAGCAAGGTGCGGCGCGGGCTGCCTTGGCCTCAGGGGCTGTGCCGGCCGCTGAGCCCATGGCGCCGCGCACAGGCGAGCAGCTGGCTGCCATTTTTGGCGTGCCGTATGAGCCCTTCAAGCTCAACCGGGTGAAGCCCACCGAGCTGCTGCGCAACCTGCGCCGCGAGTTTGCCGAGAGCAGCGGCTGGGTGCCGCTGGAAGACGGCTCCACAGGCCTGGTGGTGGTGTGCAAGGACCCGGACCGCACGCGCGCCTCCAAGATGGTGGTGAACGTTTACAACAAGCGCAAGGTGGACTACCGCGTCACCACGGCCACCGAGTTTGAGCAGTTTCTGCAGGACTACTTCGGCGACGCCAACCAAGCTGCTGACACCGTGACCGACCTGCTGTCGGACCTGGCGGACAGCGACGAGTCGGCCGAGAGCGGCGTGGACGAGGTGTCGGCCGCGGCCGACAATGAACTGGTGCGCCTGGTCAACCGCATCGTGGTGGAGGCCTATCAGCAAGGTGCGTCCGACATTCACGTGGAGCCGCGCCCGGGCAAGGGCAAGACCATCATTCGCCTGCGCCGCGACGGCGTGCTGGTGAACTACATTGAGGTGCCGGCGGCCTTTCGCAATGCGCTGGTCACGCGCATCAAGATCATGTGCGACCTGGACATCGCGGAAAAGCGCCGCCCTCAGGACGGCAAGATCAAGTTCCGCAAGTTCGGCCCGCTGGACATCGAGCTGCGCGTGGCCACCATCCCCACCGCCGGGGGCACCGAAGACGTGGTGATGCGGATCCTGTCGGCGGGCAAGCCGCTGCCGCTGGACGACATTGGCTTGTCCACCCGCAACTTGCACCAGTTGCGCGCCTGTGTGGAGAAGCCTTACGGGTTGTTTCTGGTGTGCGGCCCCACGGGCTCGGGCAAGACCACCACGCTGCACTCGGTGCTGGCGCACCTGAACAAGCCCCACACCAAGATCTGGACGGCTGAAGACCCGGTGGAGATCACGCAGGACGGGCTGCGCCAGGTGCAGGTCAACCGCAAGGCGGGGCTGGACTTTGTGGCGGTGATGCGGGCCTTTCTGCGGGCCGACCCGGACATCATCATGGTGGGCGAGATGCGCGACGCCGAGACGGCGGGCACGGGCATCGAGGCCTCGCTGACGGGCCACCTGGTGATGTCCACGCTGCACACCAACTCGGCGGTGGAGTCGGTGATCCGGCTGCTGGACATGGGGATGGACCCCTTCAACTTTGCCGATGCCTTGCTGGGCATCCTGGCGCAGCGGCTGGCGCGCCGCCTGTGCAAGGAGTGCAAGGAGGCCTACGAGCCGAGCGCGGCCGAGGTGACTCAGTTGCTGGACGAGTTCTGCACCGAGTTGACGCACACGCCCGCCTGGAAGGCCGACCCCAAGGCTGCACGCCAGGCCGTGGCCGACGACTGGGGCCAGCAGTTCATGCACGAGGGGCGCTACCGCCTCTACCGCGCCAAGGGCTGCCCGGCCTGCCAGGACACGGGCTACCGCGGGCGCATTGCCCTGCACGAGCTGCTGGTGGCCAGCGATGGCCTGAAG
>CAISJH010000776.1 GCA_903885585.1 uncultured beta proteobacterium | reverse complement strand
TGGCCGCTGGACCGTGGCGAAGGCCTGCAGATCCTGCGCTACCGCCCGGGCGCCCAGTACAAGCCGCACAACGACTACTTCGACCCCGAGCAACCCGGCACGCCCAAGATCGTGGAGCGCGGCGGTCAGCGCGTGGGTACGCTGGTGATATACCTGAACACGCCCGAGCGAGGTGGCGCGACCGTCTTCCCCGACGCGGGCCTGGAAGTGGCCCCGGTCCGCGGCAGCGCTGTGTTTTTCAGCTACGACCGCCCGCACGCCATCACCAAGACGCTGCACGGCGGCGCACCGGTGCTGGCAGACGAGAAGTGGGTGGCCACCAAGTGGATGCGCCAGGGTGTGTTCGTGTAAGCGTGGCGTCCTCGGCTTCTGACACACTCATGTGACCTGCGCGGCCGGGTCTGGCCCACACAGTGCACGGGCCACCCTGCTTTGGGCGGTCAACCTCAGGAGGTTCACCATGAAGTCCATCTTCGCCTTGTACGCCGCTGCCGCCTTCTGCGCGGGAGCTTTTGCGCAGTCCCCGGCACCCGCCGCACCAGCCATGCCCGCAGCCCCCGCGGCCGCGCCGGCACCCGCCGATGCCAAGGGTGCGCAGCAGGCTGAAAAGAAGGCCGCCAAGAAGGCCGAGGGCAAGGCCGAGAAGGGCGTTGCAAAGAGCGCGGCGAAGAGTTCTGCGAAGGGCGCCGACAAGAAGGCGGCCAAGAAAGCTGCCAACAAGAACGCCAAGAAGGTGGCCAAGAAGCCGGCCAAGAAGGGCGCTGAAAAGCCCGCTGCCTGACCTCTTCAGGCGCTGTTGGCGGGTTTGCCGTCCTGGTGTGCATGCACCAGGTGACCCAGCATTTCCATGAAGGCGGTGCGCTGAGGCTCGGGCAGCGGTTCGAGCATGCGGGCCTGAGCCCGCAGCATGCCCGGCGTCACCTGTTGCAGCACCGTGGCCCCGTCGCTCGTGACGTGGATCAGACGCACCCGGCGATCGTCGGCCGAGGCGCCGCGCTGCAGCAGGCCGCGGGCTTCCAGGCGGTCCAGCACGCCTCCGGTGGTGGAGGTGTCAAAGCCGATGGTGGCGGCCAGCGTGCGCTGGTCCATGCCCGGCTGGCGTTGGGCAGCGGCCAGGGCGGCAAACTGCACGGGCGTCAGGTCCAGGCCTTGCGTCTCTTCCATGAAGAGGGCCACGGCAAACTGCTGAAGACGTCGAATCAAATGCCCCGGTTGGGCTTCGATGCCCGGCACGTTTTCGCCGCCTGCGGTTGCCATATGAGGGTTTTCACTGATCTTGATGTGCCCAGAATATCATTATTCTGATCGTCAGCATACTTATCAAAAACCCTTTCAAGCCACCGTTTCATGCACCGCCCCGCTGACGCCCCTCGGCCGTCGATCTACTACCCCTACAAGGTGCATGCGGCTGCACCAGCGCAGCCGCAGGCCGACGTGCAGGTGCTGGTGGTGGGCTCTGGGCCCATCGGTTTGGTCACGGCCCTGGGTCTGGCCCGTCAAGGGGTGCGGGTGACCGTGCTGGAGAGCGAACTGCAGGTCAGCGAAGGCAGCCGGGCCATCGTCTTCACGCGCCGCTCCATGGAGATCCTGCAGCAGGTTGGAGTGGCCGAGCGCATGACCGCCAAGGGGCTGCCCTGGCGCTTTGGCAACTCCTTTTACCGGGGGCAGCGGGTGTTCCGCATGGAGGCACCGCACCGCGAGGACGACCGCTTTCTGCCCATGACCAATCTGCAGCAGCAGTACGTCGAGGAGTACCTGCTGGATGCGTTGGCCGCGTATCCGAACGCGCAGGTGCGCTGGGGCCACAAGGTCCTGCGCCTGGTGAGCAACGTAGGGGAGCCTGAAGACGCGGGGTCGGGAGCGGCACCTGGCGTGACGCTGGAGATCGACACGCCCAGCGGGGCTTACCTGCAGCGTGCCCCCTGGGTGGTGGCGGCCGACGGTGCCCGCTCCGTGCTGCGTGCGGCCTGCGGGCTCAAGCTCGAGGGCGCGGCCTACGAAGGCCGTTTCGTCATCGCTGACATCCGCATCGACCTGCCGTTGCCCACCGAGCGTCTGGCGTTTTTCGACCCCCCTTGGAACCCCGGCAACACGGTGCTCATGCACCGCGAGCCCGACTCGATCTGGCGCGTGGACTACCAGCTCCCGCCCGGTGAGACGCCCGAGCAGGCCTTGGAGCCGGCCTCGCTGAAGGGTCGCATCGACGCCCAGCTGGCCTTGATCGGTCATGCCGGCGTGCCCTGGGAGCTGGATTGGAGCTCGGTGTACTCCGCCCGTGCGCTCACCCTGCCGCGCTACGTGCACGGCCGCATCGTCTTTGCGGGAGACGCTGCGCACCTGCTGCCGATCTTCGGCGTGCGTGGGGCCAACACCGGCTTTCAAGACGCGCAGAACCTGGCCTGGAAGCTGGCGGCCACCGCGCTGGGGCAAGCCGGCCCCAGCTTGATGGACAGCTACAGCCACGAGCGCGTGGCTGCCGCGCGCGAGATCGTGGAGGAAGCCGGCAAGAGCACGCGCTTCATGACGCCGCCCACGCGGGGTTTCAGATTGCTGCGCGACGCGGTGCTGTCCTTGTCGCTCACCCACGACTTTGTGCGACCGCTCTACCACTGGCGC
>CAISJH010000775.1 GCA_903885585.1 uncultured beta proteobacterium | reverse complement strand
GGCCGGGGGTGAAGCTGGCGCAGTTGCTGACTTCGCTGCCGGCTTGGCGCCTGGCTCCAGCACCGGGGCCGACACCTCGGCCTTGACCAGTTGGCACTGCGCAGCAGCGTCCGGGACGAACAAGGGCGTGCCCTGCTGAGGGTTGCGCAAGCGCGCCAGCACCTCCGCCGCTGCCTTGCGCTCGGCATCGGTGCGTGGTGCGCGCTCGAAGCCCAGCCAGTTGTCCAGCGCCGCCGTCATGGCCACCGTGAGGGCAGGGCCCTCGATGCTGACGTCCAGCCTGACCACGCCATGTTCATGGGGTTTGCCAGTTGCCCAGGTGGTGCATGCGAAGAGCGTCAGCAAGCTCGCTATGGCGCGCATCGGGCGGTGCCTCATGCGGATTCCTTCGTGGTCATGAGTGGGTGTGCGACGAGCCGTGTGGGGGTGCTCCTGAAGAACATTCGCTGCAGCGCCCGTACAGCGTCAGGTCGTGGTCTTCCACCGTGAAGCCTTGGGGCGCCAGGCGGCCCAGGTCGCCGGGGCAGGCGTGTACGTCGAACACCCGCTGGCACTGCCGGCACTGGAAGTGGTGGTGATGCCGATGGCCGACCACCTCGAATCTCGGGTTCTCGCCCGGCAGGTTCACGGCCTGGAGTTCGCCTTCCTCGACCAGGGCCTTGAGATTGCGGTAGACCGTGGCGATGCCCAGCCCGGGCACTTCTGTGCGAGCGGCCTCCAGCACTTCCTGCGGCAGCAGCGGGCGCTGGGCTTGAGCAATCGCATCGCGGATGGCGCTGCGCTGGCGGGTGTTGCGTTCCATGCGTGGAGGTTAACGGAAACGGCTGCGGCCCATGTTTATATGATAACGAGTTACCATTATGAAAAGCTGCGTGCACCTTCGAGTCCGCCACCCAGCACTTCATCTCAAGGAGAACCTTCCCATGACCTTTGCGCATCAGACAGGCTGGAATCGAATGCCCGCCACCCGGGTGGCCGTGGCTGCGGGCCTGCTCGGCCTGTGCGGCGGCGTCTTTGCCCAATCCAACCCGGGTTGGCAGTTTGGCGCCGTGCTCGACATCACCCACACCTCGCAGACGCTGGCCCAGGGCTCGCGTGACAAGGGGTTGCAGCTCGGCCACAGCGACTTGTCGGCTGCCGGGCCGCTCGGCCCCTGGTTCAAGGCGCAGGTCAACGCCGTGGTGGCCACGCACGAGGGCAAGCTGGAAAAGGACATCGAGGAGGCCTGGATCCAGACCACACGCTTGCCCGGGGGTCTTCAGGCCCGCGCCGGCCGCTTTGCCTCCCAGGTGGGTTATCTGAACCAGCAGCACCCGCACGCGGACGACTTCGTGGAGCGGCCTCTGCTGTACCGCGGTTTCCTGGGCGGTCATTGGAATGACGATGGCCTGCGGCTGAACTGGACGGCGCCCACGCCGTTCTACCTGATGGTGGGCACCGAAGCCTTCCAGGGCAAGCGGCTGGTGGAGGAGGTGGCAGGGCCCGCGCGCCGCATGGGAGCCACCACTTTCGTGGTCAAGACCGGTGCGGACCTCAACCGGTCGCACAGCTGGCAACTGGGCCTGTCGCACATCCGCAATACCCGTGAGGCCCTGGTCGAAGCGCATGAGGAAGGAGCCGAGGAAAGTGCCGAGGAAGGAGCTCTTGAACATGAGCACGCGCATGGCCACGGTGCGGCCTTCAGCGGCCGCCGCACCTCGATGGTGGACTTCACCTGGAAGTGGGCCCCGGGTGGCAACAACCGCGACCAGCAGTTGCGCGTGGGCCTGGAGGTGGCGCGTATCTCCGGGTTGGGGGCGGCCTTCGCCAGCACCGACAAGCACCAGGCCAGCGCGCTGTCCGTGGTGTGGCGTTTTCGGCCTGAGTGGGAAGTCGGTGCCCGCTGGGACCGCCTGCGTGTGCGCATGGCGCATGACGGGGAGGTGCATGGCG
>CAISJH010000774.1 GCA_903885585.1 uncultured beta proteobacterium | reverse complement strand
GACGCCACAGGTCAGCACGCCGTGCAACTGGGTTTGGGGGCCGGTGCGCTGAGCCGTTTTGCCTGCCAGGCCTTGAAGTGGGACACCACGGCCGTGGAGATCAACCCCCAGGTGGTGGCCGCCTGCAGGGCCTGGTTTCGCCTGCCGGAGGATGGCCCGACCTTCAGGACGCTGATCGGTGACGCCGCCGTTTGGTTGAAACGGCCAGAAGTTGCCGGTAGCGTGCGTCTGCTGCACGTGGACCTCTATGACGAGGAGGCCGCGGCCCCTGTGCTGGACGACGACGCCTTCTATGCCAGCTGCCGGCGCGTGTTGTGCGAGGGCGGGCTGATGGCTGTGAACCTGTTTGGCCGCGATGCCAGCTTCGCGCGCAGCGCAGAGCGCATTGCGCGTGTCTTCGGTGCCGATCAGGTGTGGCAGCTGCGGCCCACGCGCGAAGGCAACACCGTGGTCGTGGCGGCCCGTGGGGTGACGGTACCGGACCGGGCCACGCTGGAAGCCCGGGCTGCAGAGTTGGAGCGACGCTTTGCGCGGCAGGGCCTGCCGGCACGCAAGTGGTTGCGCATGGTCAGCCCCTGGCGGCCGGCTTGAGGCACCTGCCTTGAACCGCGCGGCCGCGTGCGTTTTGCGCTGGTGGGCTGGCGATCAGTGGTGATCATTGGGGATCAGGGTAATCCCGAGCCTTTCTGCCTTACGTGAAAACCACAGCTTGAAAACGGTGTTGCATCCCTAGAATCCGCCGCGATCGGGCTGGTTTGGCCCCACTCCCACAACTGGAGAAAAGCGTGCAGATCAAGAGTCAGAAAGACTTCTGGTCCGGGGTGATGTTCATCCTGGCGGGCGTCGGCTTTGCCTGGGGCGCCACGAACTACAGCTTCGGCAGTGCGGCCCGTCCCGGGCCCGGCTACTTTCCCTTCGGCCTGGGCATCCTTCTGGCGGTGCTGGGCGCGGTGATCGCGCTAAAGGCACTGACCGTGCGCACAGCAGACGGCGACCCGGTAGGTGCCATCGCCTGGCGCCCTTTGACCCTGATCGTTGCGAGTGTGGTGGTCGTTGGTTTTGCGCTGCCCAGGCTCGGCATGGTGTTGTCACTGCCCCTGTTGGTATTGATAGCCAGCTACGCGGGTGACGAGTTCCATCTCGGCGAGGTGTTGATCAATTCAGTGGTGCTGACGGTGTTTTCCTGGGTGATCTTCATCTGGGGCCTGAACCTCACCATTCCGCTGTGGCCGACCTTCCTCGGCGCCAAGTGAGGGAGCCATCATGGAATTGCTGAACAACCTGGTCCTCGGTTTCCAGACCGCCCTGACCCTGCAGAACCTGTTGTACGCCTTCGGCGGTGCGTTGCTGGGCACCTTGATCGGTGTGCTGCCCGGCCTGGGCCCGGTGGCCACCATCGCCATGCTGCTGCCCAGCATCTATGCGCTGGACGCCACGCCCGCGCTGATCATGCTGGCCGGCATCTACTACGGCGCCCAGTACGGTGGCTCCACCACCGCCATCCTGATCAATGTGCCGGGCGAGTCCAGCTCGGTGGTCACGGCCATCGACGGCTATGCCATGGCTCGTAAGGGTCGCGCCGGTGCGGCACTCGCGGCGGCGGGTTTGGGCTCGTTCTTTGCCGGCACCGTGGCCACCATGATCGTGGCCGCCTTTGCGCCCCCGCTGACCGAGCTCGCCTTCAAGTTCGGCCCGGCCGAGTACTTCTCGCTCATGGTGCTGGGCCTGATTGGGGCCGTGGTGTTGGCGTCCGGTTCGCTGGTCAAAGCCATCGCCATGATCCTGCTGGGCCTGTTGCTGGGCCAGATCAACACCGACGTCATCTCTGGGGTGCCGCGTTACAGCTTCGACATCCCCGAGCTGACCGACGGCATCGGCTTCGTGGCCATCGCCATGGGCGTGTTCGGCTTTGGCGAGATCATCATGAACCTCAGCCGCCCGGCTGAACATCGCGAGGTGTTCACCAAGGACGTCAAGGGCTTGTGGCCTACCAAGCAGGACTTCAAGGATGCCTTCCCCGCCGTGCTGCGCGGCACGGCGCTGGGTTCCGTCCTGGGTGTGCTGCCCGGTGGGGGTGCCTTGCTCGCGGCCTTCGCGGCCTACACGCTGGAGAAGAAGAGCCGCGGTCGTCCCGACGAGGTGCCGTTTGGCAAGGGCAACATCCGCGGCGTCGCAGGCCCCGAGAGCGCCAACAACGCCGGTGCACAGACCTCGTTCATTCCCATGCTGACGCTGGGCATCCCGCCCAACGCAGTGATGGCACTGATGGTGGGCGCCATGACGATCAAGGGCATCCAGCCCGGCCCGCAGGTGATGACCAGCAACCCGCAGCTCTTCTGGGGCCTGATCGCCTCGATGTGGGTGGGCAACTTGATGCTGATCATCCTGAACCTGCCGCTGATCGGCATCTGGATCAAGCTGCTGACAGTGCCGTATCGCTTCCTGTTCCCGGCCATCATGGTCTTCTGCGGCATCGGTCTGTACACGCTGAACAACAACAACTTCGACGTGTTCATGGCTGCAGCCTTCGGCATCGTGGGCTACTTCTTCTACAAGCTGGGGTGCGAGCCGGCGCCGCTGCTGCTGGGCTTCATCCTTGGCCCGATGATGGAAGAGAACCTGCGCCGGGCACTGCTGCTGTCGCGCGGCGACTGGACAGCCTTCATCACCCGGCCGCTGTCGGCAGGTTTGCTGTTGGCGGCGCTGCTGATGATCGTGGTGGTGTCGCTGCCGTCGATCAAGAAGAAGCGCGAAGAAGCCTTCCAGGAGGAATGACCTCGTGGGTGCCGCCACGGCTGAGCCGAGGCACCCCACTGAAGCTTGCCAAGGGCCCCGACGGGGCCCTTGTTACGTGTGCTGCACTATGCTCGCACCATGAAGCTGCCCGTGGCCCTGGAACCCCTGCGCGGCCCGGTGTTCAGGGGTCTGTGGCTGGCCTACCTGGCCGCCAACATGACCATGTGGATGAACGACGTGGCGGCGGCCTGGCTGATGACCACGCTCACCACCAGCCCGGTGATGGTGGCCCTGGTCACGGCGGCCTCCACGCTGCCGGTGTTTCTGTTGGGCCTGCCCAGCGGGGCCATGGCCGATATCGTGGATCGCCGGCGCTACTTCGCTGCCACGCAGCTTTGGGTGTCGGTGGTGGCGCTGGTGCTGGCGGTGGTGTCGCTGTCGGGCCAGTTGACCGCGCCGGTCTTGCTGGCGCTGACCTTCGCCAACGGCGTTGGCCTGGCCATGCGCTGGCCGGTGTTCTCGGCCATCGTGCCGCAGATCGTGCCGCGCGCGCAGCTGCCTTCGGCGCTGGCGCTCAACGGTGTGTCCATGAATCTGTCGCGCGTGGTGGGTCCCATGCTGGCGGGCGGGCTGATCGCGGCCGTCAGTCCGGCGGCGGTTTTTGCGCTCAATGCCTTGCTGGCGGCGCTGTCCTTTGTGCTCATCCTGCGCTGGCGCTCCGAGCCGCGTACCAGCACGCTGCCGGGCGAGCGCTTCCTGGGTGCCATGCGCGTGGGTTTGAACTTCGCCTTGCAGTCCCAGCGCCTCAAGGCCGTGCTGCTGCGCATCTTCTTGTTCTTCCTGCAGAGCGCGGGTCTGTCGGCGCTGCTGCCGCTGGTGGCGAGCCAGCTGCACGGGGGCGGGCCCGCCACATTCACCGTGATGCTGTCCTGTCTGGGCGCGGGGGCCATCGTGGCGGCGATGTACTTTCCCCGCTGGCGGGCCCGCTTCGACCGCGACCAGTTCGTGAGAGCGGGTGTCCTGGTGCACGCGCTGCTGTCCTGCCTGATCGTCGTGGTGCAGGAGGTGTGGTTTGCCGTGCCTGCCATGGTGGTGCTGGGCATGGCCTGGATCTCTGTGGCCAATTCGCTGGCGGTGGCGGCCCAGACCGCCTTGCCCGACTGGGTGCGTGCGCGCGGCATGTCCATCTACCAGGTGTGCCTGATGGGCGGGGCGGCGGCGGGTGCGTTGCTGTGGGGCCAGGTGGCCTCGTTCTCCTCGGTGCAGACGGCCATCGTCTCGGCAGCGGCCTTTGGTGTGGTCAGCTGGTTGCTCACGCGGCGCCTCAGCGTGCAGGAGGTGACGGAACTGGACTTCACGCCGGCACCCATGGCTGCCCTGCCCGAGGCTTCCATCCCGGTCGAGCCCGAGGAGGGCCCGGTGATGGTGACCATTGAGTACGAGATCGATCCCTCGCGCGCGCCGGAATTTGCCGCCGTGATGCAGCGCACGCGGCGTGCCCGATTGCGCCAGGGCGCCTTGTCCTGGGGCCTGTTCCGTGACACGGCGGTGCCTGGCCGTTACGTGGAGTACTTTGTCGACGAGAACTGGGTGGAGCACCAGCGTCGCCTGCAGCGCTTCACCGCCTTTGATGCGGAGCTGCGTGCCCAGCGCCTGGCCTTTCACCAAGGGGCTGAGCCGCCCGTGCTGCGCCGCTACGTGGCCGATGCGCTGGTCGAGGAGCGGCACCCTCCCGTGTGAAGCGGCAGGCGCAGCGATGCCTGAGCGCCTTGCTCGGCCGGCCAGCGGGGTGAGAATCCACGCATGAACACGCACAACCCCTTTGATTGGAAGGCCGGCTACGCCAGCCAGCGTTCCCCTGTCTTCGCCCGCAACGTGGTCTCCACCTCGCATCCGCTGGGGGCGCAGGCCGGCCTGAAGATGCTGCAGCAAGGCGGCAATGCCGTGGACGCTGCCATCGCTGCGGCCGCCATGATGACCATCGTCGAGCCCTGCAGCAACGGCCTGGGCTCGGACATGTTCTGCATCCTGTGGGACGGCACGTCGCTGCAGGGCCTGAACGCCTCGGGCCGCGCTCCGCAGGCCTGGACGACCGCCTACTTCCGCGCCAAGTACGGCGCCGACGCCAAGACCCCGCCCAAGCGCGGCTGGGATTCGGTGACCGTGCCGGGCGCCGTGGCCGGGTGGATGGCCCTGCACGAGAAGCACGGCAAGCTGCCTTTTGCCGACCTGCTGGCGCCGGCCATCGAGATCGCCGAGCGCGGCTACGCCGTGCCGGTGATCGTGCAGCACAAGTGGACGGCTGCGGCGTCGCTGCCCGAGATCACCTCGCAACCCGGCTTTGCGCAGGCCTTCCTGCCGCACGGCCGCGCCCCGCACGTGGGCGAGCGCTTTGCCTTTGCCGAGGCGGCGCGCACGCTGCGTCTGATCGCTCAGACCAAGGGCGAGGCCTTCTACCGCGGGGAGGTGGCTGCTGCTGTGGAAGCCCATGCCCGCGCCCATGGCGGCGCGATGACGGCGGCCGACTTTGCGGCCTACCGCCCGGAGTGGGTGACGCCGATTGCCAAGAACTACCGCGGCCACACGGTGCACGAGATCCCGCCCAATGGCCAGGGCATCGCGGCGCTGATCGCGCTGGGCATCCTGGAGCGTTTTGACATCGCCTCCCTGCCTGTGGACAGTGCGGCCTCGCAGCATCTGCAGATCGAGGCGATGAAACTCGCCTTCGCCGACGTCTACCGCTACGTGGGCGAGCCCACCACCATGAAGCTGACCCCGGCGCAAATGCTGGACGACGCCTACCTGGACAGCCGTGCCAAGCTGATCGACCCCAAGCGCGCACAGAATTTCGGCCCTGGCCATGGCCCACAAGGCGGCACCATCTACCTGACGGCGGCCGACGAGAGCGGCATGATGATCAGCCTCATCCAGAGCAACTACATGGGCTTTGGCTCCGGTGTGGTGGTGCCGGGCTATGGCGTCAGCCTGCAGAACCGTGGCCACGGCTTCACGTTGGACGAGTCGCGCGAGAACGTCGTCGGCCCGGGCAAGCGCCCCTTCCACACCATCATCCCGGCCTTCATGACCAAGGATGGCGCGCCCGTCATGAGTTTCGGCGTGATGGGTGGCGACATGCAGCCGCAAGGGCACCTGCAGACGGTGGTGCGGATGCTGGACTACCACCAGAACCCGCAGGCCGCTTGCGACGCCCCGCGCTGGCGCTTCAATGCCGGCATCGTCAACGCCGAGGAAGGTTTGGCCGCGGCCGACGGTCTGCGCGACCTGGGCCATCGGGTGGAGCCCTTTGCCGACAGCTACCAGGACTACGGCGCAGGCCAGTTCATCTGGCGCCTGGGCGACCCGGCCGTGGAAGGCTATGCCGCCGCCAGCGACCCGCGGCGCGACGGGTTGGCAGCCGGCTTCTGATGCCCGACGCCCAGGCCCGCCGCGCCACGGGCCTGTTGCTGGCGTTGGCGGGCGCCACGGCCTTCTCCGGCAAGGCCATCATCGTCAAGCTCGCGTACCGCCACGGGGTGGACGCGGTGACGCTGATCATGCTGCGCATGCTGCTGGCCTTGCCCCTGTTCGTGGCCCTGGCCTGGTGGGCGGGCCGCGGCCGGGAGCCCCTGACGGGGCGGGACTGGCGGGTCGTGGGTGGTCTTGGTTTCTGTGGGTACTACCTCGCGAGCTTCCTGGACTTTGCCGGCTTGCAGTACATCAGCGCCAGCCTGGAGCGCCTGATCCTGTACCTCAACCCGACGCTGGTGATGCTTCTCGGCTGGCTGCTGTTCAAGCGTCGAGTGACCCGTCGTCAACTGGGGGCCTTTGCCATCAGCTATGCCGGCATCTTGGTGGTCTTCGGCGCAGAGCTCAGCCTGGAAGGCCGCGACGTGTTGCTGGGCTCCGCGCTGGTCTTTGGCTCGGCGCTCAGTTACGCCGTCTACCTGGTCTACAGCGGGCAGGAAGTGCAGCGTCTGGGCTCTCTGCGGCTCACCGGTCTGGCCACCTCGGTGGCCTGCGTGTTGTGCATCGGGCAGTACCTGGTGCTCAAACCGGTGGGCAGCGCGCTTGAGCTGCCGGCGGCGGTGTGGTGGCTGAGCGTTCTCAATGCCGTGGCCTGTACCTTCGCACCTGTGCTGATGGTGATGATGGCCATCGAGCGCGTGGGGGCCTCGGTCACGGCGCAGGCGGGCATGGTGGGCCCGGTGTTCACCATCCTGCTCGGCGTATGGCTGCTGGGCGAGCCCTTCACGCTCTGGGTGGCCTTGGGCACGGCCCTGGTGCTGCTGGGCGTGACCCTGTTGGCGCGCGTGCGCTGAAGCGTGCAGGCTGCTGACTGCGGACTTTTGCTGACCTGTTTGACTGATTGACCTGTTCACCTACTGACCAAAGGAGCAAGACATGGACCTCGGGATTCAAGGCAAGTGGGCCCTGGTGTGTGCGGCCAGCAAGGGCCTGGGCAAGGGCTGTGCACAGGCGCTGGTGAGCGAAGGCGTGAACGTCGTCATCACGGCGCGCGGCCAGGAGGCGCTCGACGCTACGGCCGCAGAGTTACGGGCGTTGAACCCCGCCGTGCAGGTGGTGGCTGTCGCGGGGGACATCACCACGACCGAAGGCCGTGCCGCGGCGCTGGCCGCCTGCCCGCAGGTGGATATCCTGGTCAACAACGCAGGTGGCCCACCGCCGGGCGACTTCCGCGATTGGGACCGCGAGGCCTGGATCAAGGCGGTGGATGCCAACATGCTCACGCCCATCGAGCTCATCAAGGCCACGGTGGACGGCATGGCTGAGCGTGGCTTTGGCCGCATCGTCAACATCACCTCGGGCGCGGTGAAGGCGCCTATCGACATCCTCGGCCTGAGCAATGGTGCACGCTCGGGGCTGACTGGCTTCATCGCCGGTCTCGCGCGGCAGAAGCGCCTGGCCAGCGCCAACGTCACGATCAACAACCTGCTGCCGGGCTACTTCGACACCGACCGTGTGCGCAGCACCTCTGCGGCCACCGCGGCCAAGACGGGCAAGACCACGCAGGAAGTGATCGACGCACGCCGCACCTCGATCCCGGCGCAACGCCTGGGTACGTCTGACGAGTTCGGCCGCACCTGCGCCTTCCTGTGCAGCGCGCATGCGGGCTACATCACCGGCCAGAACCTGCTGACCGACGGCGGCGCCTACCCCGGCACCTTCTGATCGCCTGCAGGGTCGGTCAGGCGCCTGGCAGCCGCAGCCAGGCGCACAGACCGACCACCGTGGCGCCGTGGTCCTGGCGCAGTGCGTGACGCTGCGTTGCGCACACCTGAAAGCCATGGTCCCGCGCGAGTGCGTGCACGTAGGCCTCGCGGTGGGCGTAGCGCAGTGTGGTGCGCAAGGTATAGCCGGGCTGGGAGGCCTCGCCCTTGCTCTGCCCGACGGCCGAGGCCTCTGCGTCTGAGGCCTCATCCCAGGCCTCGACCGAAAAGCAGAACACCCCGCCTGGCCCGAGGACCCGTTTCACACCCTGGAAGACGGGCTCCAGTGCGCCGAGGTACACGAACACATCCGCAGCGACCACCAGCGCGTAGGAGCGCTCGGTCTTCAGCAGGTGGTCCACCACATCGCCATGAGCCAGACGGTCGTAGCGGCCCGTCGCCCGGGCCTTGTCCAGCATGGCCGCTGACAGGTCCACACCGTCCAAGCGGCCCACCCAGGGGGCCAGCGGCAGCGCACACAGCCCTGTGCCGCAGCCCAGGTCCAGCGCTGTGGCAAAGCGGTCTGCCCCGGTCGATGACAGGCCGTCGGCCAGGAGCTGCGGGGTTCGGTAGCCGAGCTTTTCGACGAGGTGGTTGTCAAAGCCTTCGGCATAGCCGTCGAAGAGCTTCTCGACATAGTCCCGCGGCGGTGCCTCTGGTGTGGCGGCGGTCTCTTGCAGACCGGCCAGCTGAAAGCGGATGAGCGGATCGTCGGCCCCCAGCGCGATGGCACGTTCCAGACACTCGCGTGCTCGTGCAGGACGGCCCAGGTCGCGCATCAGGGAACCCAGGTCCACCCAGGCGGCGGTGAAGCGGGCGTCCAGGGACACTGTCTGTTCCCAGGCCTGTGCGGCTTCGGCCGGGCGCTCCAGCGCCACCAACGCGAGACCGCGCCGGTAGTGGGCGGCGGGCTTTGCCTGGCCCAGCGCAATGGCGTGGTCCAGGGCCCGCAGGGCCTGCGCGTGCTGCTGGGTCTCCAGGAGCGCAGTGCCCAGGTGATGCCAGGCCTCGGCATCGCCGGGTTGCGCCGCAATCGCCGTGCGCAGGGGCTCGATCGCGTCGGCGGGTCGACTCAGGCGCAGCCGCGTGGCGGCCAGGTTGATCAGCGTCGATGGCCGCCCGGGCAGTGCCAAGAGAGAGGCCAGGAAGTGCTTCTCGGCTTCATCCAGCCGGCCCGCCTCGAAGGCGGTGTTGCCCAGGATGAAGCACTGGCGCGCACGCTCGAAAGAAGTGTCGGTGGTCATGAGGACGGCGACGGGCTGCGGGGTTGCAGGCTGATGGCGATGCCGCCCACGATGAGCGCGAACGCCAGCAAATGGTGGAACTGGGGCCGCTCATCGAGCAAAGCTGCCGACAGCAGCGCCGCCATCAGCGGCGTGAGGTTGTTGAACAGGGCTGCCAGACCCGGACCACCTTCGGCGACCCCGATACCCCAGCTGCGGTAGGCCACGATGGAGGCCCCCAGCGAGATATACGCCAGCACGGCCACCAGGCCCCAGGACCAGGGAATGGGCGCAGCGCCTGAAGCCTGCTCGACGCTGGCGGCCACCCCGCAGCCGAGCAGACCGAACAGGGTCTGGATGAGCAGAAAACCGGCCCAATCCCATTCTGGCCGGGCAGCACCGCGCATGTGGGTGGGTGGGCGGGCCAGCAACCAGCTGTAGAAGGCCCACCCGATGACGGCGATCAGGATGTAGATGTCTCCAGGCACGAAGCGCACCGACAGCAAGGTGCTGACCGAGCCGCCGCTGATCACCGTGGCCACGCCTGCCAGGCCGAGGGCGGCGCCGATCAGCTCCCGCTTCTTGGGGCGCACGCCGTAGAACACCATGCCCACCGCCAGCATCCACACCTGCAGGCTGCAGGCCACCAGGGTCACGTTGATGGGCGGCGAGGTCGCGAGCGCCAGGTACTGCAGTGAGTTGTAGGTGCCCACGCTCAGCGTGCCCGCGACCAGCAAATAGGGCCAGCGCTTGGCGATGCGCGACCAGGGCGTGAGCGCGCGCCAGGCAAAGGGCAGCAGCAGCAGCGCCACCAGCACCCAGCGCATGAGGTTCAGCGTCATGGGCGGCACCTGGTTGACCATCAGGCGGCCGACGATGGCGTTGCCAGCCCACATCAAGGGTGGCAGGGACAGCAGCAGGGCCAGGCGCGGGGTGAGGGTCATCGGTGGGGGTCTTCACTGGTGGCTGGTGGGATGGCGTCCGCGGGGCTGCATTCAGCGGCTGCGCGCAAGCGCCGCCACTGACCAGACTGCATGGTGTGCATGGTGCCATGGACGACGCGCCAGGCGTGCGGCGCGCATCGCCGGGCCACCTCGCAAAGCCGATGGGCGGCAGCCTGTCGCTGTTTCGGCTAACCTCCTCATCACATCCTTTGTGGAGCGGGTTGGCCCAAATGCCAACACGTTCCTGCCATCCCGATACGGAGAACCCCCATGCCACGCGCCATCCAGATCACCGCCTACGGCGGCCCCGAGCAGATGCAACTCGTCGACCTGCCCGTGGGCGAGCCCGGGCCGGGTGAGATACGCATCCGCCACCACGCCTGCGGCCTGAACTTCATCGACGTCTACCAACGTACCGGCCTGTACGCCAACCCGCTGCCGCTGGCGCTGGGCATGGAAGGTGCCGGCGTGGTGGAGGCGGTGGGCGAGGGCGTGACGCACCTGAAGGTGGGCGACCGTGCGGCCTACGCCAGCAACCCGCCCGGCAGCTACAGCGAGGTGCGGGTGATGCCGGCCAAGACGGTGTGCAAGTTGCCCGACGCCATCAGCTTCGAGACCGGTGCGGCCATGATGCTCAAGGGCCTGACGGCGCAGTACCTGCTCAAGCGCACCCGCCCCGTGGAGGGCCTGGAGCCGGGCGACTTCATCCTCTTTCACGCCGCCGCCGGCGGGGTGGGCCTGATCGCCTGCCAGTGGGCCAAGGCGCTGGGCCTGCGTCTCATTGGCACAGCGGGCAGCGCCGCCAAATGCCAGCTCGCGCTGGACCACGGTGCCGACGTGATGATCGATTACTCCAAGGAAGACTTTGCCGCCCGCGTGAAGGACATCACGGGTGGCAAGGGCGTGAAGGTGGTCTACGACTCGGTCGGCAAGGACACCTGGGACAAGAGCCTGGCATGCCTGCGCCCCTTCGGCCTGATGGCGAGCTTTGGCAACGCCTCCGGGCCGGTGGCGCCGTTCGCGCCGGGTATCCTGGGCAACAAGGGCTCGCTCTACGTCACGCGCCAGACCCTGTTCACCCACATTGCCACGCGCGAGCGCTGCCAGGCCATGGCCGACGACCTCTTCGCCGTGGTGGAAAGCGGCAAGGTCAAGATCCGCATCGACCAGCGCTACCCGCTGGCCGACGTAGCCCAGGCCCACCGTGACCTGGAGTCGCGCAAGACCACGGGCTGCACCATCCTCTTGCCGTAATCGCCCCCAAGGGCCGGGCTTTGCCCGGCCTGGCCTGCTCAAAAACTCCGCGGCAGGCCGAGCACGTGCTCGGCCACGTAGCTGAGGATCAGGTTGGTGGAGATGGGCGCCACCTGGTACAGCCGGGTCTCACGGAACTTGCGTTCCACGTCGTACTCGCAGGCAAAGCCAAAGCCGCCATGGAACTGGATGGCGGCGTTGGCCGCTTCCCAGCTGGCCTTGGCCGCCAGGTACTTGGCCATGTTGGCCTGGGCGCCGCAGGGCTGGTGGGCGTCGAACAGCTGGCAGGCCTGCCAGCGCATCAGGTCGGCCGCCTCCACCTCGATGTGCGCCTCGGCAATGGGGAACTGCACGCCCTGGTTCTGTCCGATCGGGCGGCCAAAGACCTCGCGCTGTTTGGCGTAGGCCGTCACCCGGTCGATGAACCAGCGGCCGTCGCCGATGCACTCGGCCGCGATCAGCGTGCGCTCGGCGTTCAGGCCGTCCAGGATGTAGCCAAAGCCCTCGCCCGCCTGGCCGATGAGCTGGTCGTCGGGGATCTCCAGGTCCTCGATGAAGAGCTCGTTGGTCTCGTGGTTGACCATGTTGGGGATGGGCCGCACCGTGAGGCCGCGCCCGACGGCTTCGCGCAGGTCCACGACGAACACCGACAGCCCCTGGCTCTTGCGCTGCACCTCGGCCAGCGGCGTGGTGCGCGCCAGCAGGATCATCAGGTCCGAGTGCTGCACCCGAGAGATCCACACCTTCTGGCCGTTGACCACCCAGCGGTCGCCCCGGCGCACGGCGGTGGTCTTGATCTTGGTGGTGTCGGTGCCGGTGGTGGGCTCGGTCACCCCCATGCTCTGCAGGCGCAGCTCACCGCGTGCGATGGGCGGCAGCCAGCGCGCCTTCTGCTGCGCCGAACCGTGGCGCAGCAGCGTGCCCATGTTGTACATCTGCCCGTGGCAGGCGCCGGCGTTGCCGCCGCAGCGGTTGATCTCCTCCATGATGACGCTGGCCTCGGCCAGCCCAAGCCCCGCGCCGCCGTACTCCTGCGGAATGAGTGCCGCCAGCCAGCCGGCCTGGGTCAGCGCGTCGACGAACTCCACCGGGTAGCCACGCTCGGCGTCCACACGGCGGAAGTAGGCATCGGGGAAGCGCGCACACAGCGCCCGGATGGCGTCGCGCAGGTCCTGGTGGGGGTCGGCGGGGTTGGGCAAGGCGGTCGGCATGACCGTCAGTGGACCACCGATGGGGCAGGCCCGTCCACCACGGGGCGGGCCACGGCCGACCTGTACGCGTGCCACGTGGCGTGGCCGATCACCGGCCCGGCCACCAGCAGCCCGGCAAACCAGGGCAGCAGGGCCAGCACGGTGATGACGGCGATCAGCGCCCCCCACCACAGCATCACGCCGGTCTGCGTCAGCACCAGGCGCAGGCTGGTCAGCCCTGCGGTGATGGCGTCGGTCTGCCGGTCCAGGATCATGGGGATGGAGATCACGCTCACGCCAAAGATCAGCCCGGCGAAGACGGCGCCCACCGCCGCCCAGGCGACGATGAAGCCGAGGTTGGTCGGGTCCAGCAGCGCCAGCAGCGAGCCCTTGAAGTCGGGCATGCCCTCGAAGCTGACGGCAAACACCACCAGCGTGGCGCGCCCCCACAGCATCTCCAGCACCAGCAGCACGAAACCGAAGATGGCGAGTTGCCCGGTGCGCGTGTCCCAGGCCAGCAGGCTGTCGCCGAAGTCGGGCTTCTGGTCCGCCTCCAGGCGCTGGCTCACGCGGTAGAGGCCCAGGCAGAGGAAGGGCCCCATCAGCAGGAAGCCTGCGCTGAGTGCCAGGGTGTAGGCCGGCGCCTGCTCGTACACCTTGAGCAGCGCCCAGCCCATCACCATGAACACCGCCCCGTAGAAGAGCCCGATGACTGGCGCACGGATGAAGTCGCGCCAGCCGAGTGCCAGCCACCGAAAGGGGTCGCTGAACCGCAGCGGGTTCAGCGCGAGTTCGAAGGCGGATGTGCGGTCCGGCGCTGCGGCCGGGGCCACGGGGGTGGCCTCGGGGGCAGGCTGGGTGGGGGTCTGCGGTGACATGGGCGGCAAGGCAGCGGCTCGAACGTGCCTCCAGATTCAGCATGGCGCAGCCCGCGTTTGCAATGGGGCGTCACCCGAGGGTGCGGCCCTTTGTGCTTCGGACATTGAGCAGGGTCAAGGAATGAGGCGCAGCGGCGACCGGAGGGCAACTCCTCTCGCGCCGGGCCTGGCCTTGGCAAACCCTTTCCGGGTTCAGATGACGTTGCGCTCGCGCAGCGGCCGGCCTTGTGCCACGCGCGCGGGGCTGAGCGGCGCCAGGTCTGGGGCGTCACAGCTTGCGCCCGCGATGCTTGCCGCCAGTGCGCAGCCCACGGCGGGCGCCTGCTGCATGCCGTGGCCCGAGAAGCCGCAGGCCGTGAAGGCATTGCGCCAGCCAGGCAGGGCACCCGCCAGACCGTTGTGGTCGAAGCCGTTCATCTCGTAGTAGCCCGCCCAGGTGGAGCGCACGCGCAACGCTTCAAAGCCCGGCACGCGCTGGGCCAGCGCCGGCCAGATCACCTCGTCGAACAGCGCGTGGTCCACCCTGTCCAGCGGCGGCTCGTCAGGGTCACCCGGCCCACCGTCTTCCAGCGCGCGGGGCGGCGCGCCCGCAATGAAGCCCCGGCCCTCGGGCCGGAACCACACGCCCGAAGGGTCGATGACCAGCGGACACCCCGCCAGCGGGGCGGCGGGCGAGTCCAGCACGAAGACATCGCGCTTCTTGCCGGACACGGGCAGATCCACCCCCAGCTGTGCGGCCAGCGGAGCCGTCCAGGCACCGGCGGCCAGCACCACGGCGCCGCCCGCAAAGCGCCGCCCGTCGCGCGTGACGACGGCCTTCACGCTGCAACCGCCGCTTGACCCCTGACCAGCCCGATCCTCGAGCCCCCTGTCGGTCTCAAACGCCACGGCCTCCGCAGCCACGAAGCGCGCACCGCAGGCGATGGCCTTGCGCCGGAAGGCCTGGTGCAGGGCCGGCCCGTCGAACCAGCCTTCGCCGCGCAGACCCAGGGAGCCGGCCACCAGGCCTTCGACGTTCAGCCACGGGAAGCGGCGGCGCAGGTCGTGCGCCGACAGGAGCGCCACCTCGGCGCCCGCCGCGCGCTGCACGGCATGGTTGTCTGCCAGCACCTCTGCGCCGCCCTCGGTGGCCAGGTATAGGTAGCCCGGCTCCATCAGGCCGATGGCCGGTGGCGGTTCACCTTCCACGGACAACTCGTCCTCCAGGCGCCGCAGAAAGGCCACGCTCCAGGCCGAGAGCGCGATGTTGACGGGCGTGCTGAACTGCTGGCGGATGGAGCTGGCCGACAGCGCGCTGGACGCGCGCTGGTACAGCGGATCACGCTCCAGCACAGTGACGCTCAGGCCGTGGTCGCGCGCCAGGAAGCAGGCCGTGGCGGCGCCCATGACGCCACCCCCAACAATGAGCACGTCGGGCGTCATGTCAAGGCCTCTTTCTCGAGCGTGGGGCGTTCCATTCGGGTGTCTACACTGCGGTGCATGGTGAGAGTCTATTCAGCCGCGCAGGTGCATGCGGCATTGCCCTGGGCCGCGCTGGGCGATGCGCTGCACGCCGCCTTTGTGCGCGGTGCCCAGGTGCCGCTGCGCCACGCCCACGCCCTGGCCCCCACCGACACCCTGCTGCTGATGCCCGCCTGGGACGACCGCCTGCTGATCACCAAGCTGGTCACGGTGATTCCCGGGGCTCCCTCCACGGTGGAGGCCACGGTGATGGCGATGGACCGGGCCACCGGCCACCCCTTGGCCGTGCTGGATGGCGAGGCGCTGACCTTGCGCCGCACGGCGGCCACCTCCGCGCTGGCTGCGCGCCACCTGGCCCTGCCGGAAGTGGGGACCCTGCTGGTGGTGGGCACGGGCCGGCTGGCCGCCTGGATGGCGCGGGCGCACGTGGCGCTGCGCCCGGGCTTGCAGCGCGTGCTCGTCTGGGGCCGGCGTCTTGAGGCGGCGCAGGCGTTGGCGGCGGAGCTTGCCGGTGAGGGGCTTCCCGCGCAGGCGGCCGTGGACCTGGAGGCCGCCGTGCGCGCTGCGCGGCTCATCAGCTGCGCCACCACGTCCACCGAGCCCATCGTGCGTGGTGCGTGGCTGGCCCCGGGTACTCATCTGGACCTGGTGGGCGGCTTTCGCCGCGACATGCGCGAGGCGGATGACGAGGCCGTGGCCCGCGCCCGCATCGTGGTGGACACCCACGCGGGTGCCGGCGCCGAAGCCGGTGACGTGGTGCAGCCGCTGCAGCGCGGCGTCATCACCCCCGAGGCGGTGGTGGGCGAGCTGGCCGAGCTGTTGCGCGGCGATTGCGTGGGCCGCCGCACGCCCCAGGACATCACCCTCTTCAAGTCGGTGGGTACGGCCCTGGAAGACCTGGCCGCGGCGCGGTTGGTGCTGGGCTGTTGAATTCTCGGCAGACACCTCAAACAACCCTGTTGAACAAAGGAACCGTGACCATGCAAGGCTGGCGCTGCGAAACCCTGACGGGCGTGAACGATCTGCGTTGGGGCCCCATTCCCCAGACCGAGCCCGGTCCCGGCCAGGCG
>CAISJH010000773.1 GCA_903885585.1 uncultured beta proteobacterium | reverse complement strand
GTGGCTTTGCGAGAAGACCGAGGACGGCGAGGCCCTGCGGCCGCGGCTGGTCATCACCACGGTGCTGATGTCACCCAGCACGCTGCCGCCACGCTCTGTGCGGCGCGCGGTGCTGCGCCTGGCCCTGTGGCGGGCCGACGCGCTGGTCTACTTCTCACGCGAGATGGCGCAGGACACGGCGCGGCACCACCCTCGCCAAGCACACAAGGTCTTCTGGACGCCGCTGCCGCAGCTCGACGAGGGCCTGCCCGAGCCGCAGGCATCACGCCCAGGTCCGGCGCAGCTGACCGTGTTTGCCGGCGGCTCCAGCGAGCGTGATTTCGATGTGGTGATACGCGCCTTCAGAGGCAGCGATGTGCCGGTCACCCTGGTGTGCCGCAAGGACGAGGTCTTCGCCCCGCCCGGCCCAGTGGGCCCCCAGTTCAGCGTGGAACGCGAAGTGAGCCACGCCCGCTTCGAGGCCCTGGTGTTGCAGGCCGACGTGGCGGTGGTGGCCCTGAAGAGCGGCTCCTCCGGGAGCGGTCAGCTGCTGTTCACGTTTTGCATGCGCCACGGCATCGCCGTGATTGCGACCGACTGCTACGGTACGCGCGACTACGTGGTACCTGAGGAGACGGGCCTGCTGGTGCCTGCAGGCGACGCAGCCGCACTGCGCCGCGCTTACGACCGGCTGGCCGCAGACACAGGCTTGCGCAGCATGCTCATCGAGCAGGCCCGGGCCAGGTCAGCCCACTGGGGGCTGGCCGGCTTTGTGGAAAACATCGAAGGGGTCGCCCTGACCCTTCACACGCCGAAGTAGCCGCGGTACCAGGTCACGAATCGGCCCACCCCCTCGGCCAGCGGCGTCTGAGGGGTGAAACCGGTCCAGGCCTGCAGGGCCTGGACGTCGGCGCTGGTGACGGGCATGTCGCCAGGCTGCAGAGGCAACAGCCTCTTCACCGCCGTGCGTCCGGTGGCCTGCTCCACCGCGCTGATGAAGTCCGTCAGCTGCACGGGCGACTGGTTGCCGATGTTGAAGACGCGAAAGGGCCCGCGCGAACCTCCCGGGCCGGTCTGCACGGGGTCCAGCAAGGGGTCTGCGCCCGGGGCGCGGTCCAGGCTGCGCACCACGCCTTCGGCAATGTCATCCACGTAGGTGAAGTCGCGCAGCATCTGGCCGTGATTGAAGACGTCGATGGACCGGCCTTCGAGGATGGCCTGGGTGAAGAGGAAGGGCGCCATGTCGGGGCGGCCCCAGGGCCCGTAGACGGTGAAGAAGCGCAACCCCGTGGTGGGCAGCGCGTAGAGATGGCTGTAGACATGCGCCATCAGCTCGTTGGCCTTCTTGGTGGCGGCATACAGGCTCAACGGGTGATCCACGCCGTCACGCTCACGAAAGGGAACCCGGGTGTTGCCCCCATAAACGCTGGAGCTTGACGCATAGGTCAGATGCCCCACCTCATGGCGCCGGCACCCCTCCAGCACGTTCAGAAAGCCCGTGACGTTGCTGTCCACGTAGTCGTGCGGGTGGGTCAACGAATGCCGTACCCCGGCCTGGGCGGCCAGGTGCACCACGCGGTCCAGCCCCTCGGCCGCAAACAGCTGCGCCATGGCGGCACGGTCGCAGATGTCCTGCTCCACGAACCGGAAGCGCTTGCCCGGCAACTGGCGCAGACGGTCGCGCTTGAGGCGGGGCTCGTAATAGGCATTCAGGTTGTCCAGGCCCAGCACCTCGTCGCCTCGCGCCAGCAGGCGGCGGCACACGTGCATGCCAATGAAGCCTGCTGCTCCAGTGACCAGGACCTTCATGCCGCTGCCATCCCTGAAGACCGTCCGATGCAGTGGTACTCGAAACCCCGCTCGCGCAAAGGCTGCGGGTGGTACAGGTTGCGGCCGTCGAAGATCACCGGCTGCTTGAGTGCCGCGGCCACGGCGTCGAAGTCCGGGCTGCGAAACTGCTTCCACTCGGTGGCAATCAGCAGCGCATCGGCACCACGCAGGGCGTCGATGGGGTCGGTGGCGTAGCTCAGGCCGGGCGGCGCACCCAGCGTCCGACGGGCCTCCTGCATGGCCACGGGGTCGTAGGCGCGCACGGTGGCCCCGGCGCCCAGCAGCCCGTCCAGCAGGTAGCGGCTGGGCGCCTCGCGCATGTCGTCGGTGTCGGGCTTGAAGGCCAGGCCCCAGAGCCCGAAGTGACGCCCGCTCAGATCAGGGCCGAAGCGGCTGTGCACCTTGCGCACCAGCACGCTTCGCTGCTCGGCGTTCACGGCCTCCACGGCGTCCAGCACCCGCAGCGACATGCCGCCGTCCTGGCGCGCAGTGCGGATCAAGGCCCGCACGTCCTTGGGAAAGCACGAGCCTCCGTAGCCGCAGCCGGGATAGAGAAACTGGTGACCGATGCGCGAGTCCGAGCCGATGCCCTGGCGCACCGACTCGATGTCGGCCCCCAGCACCTCGGACAGGTTGGCCAGCTCGTTCATGAAGCTGATGCGGGTGGCCAACATGGCGTTGGCCGCGTACTTGGTGAGCTCGGCGCTGCGCACGTCCATCATCACCAGCCGGTCGCGGCTGCGGTTGAAGGGGGCGTAGATCTCGCGCATGAGCCGGGCCGCGCGGTCGTCGGCCGAACCCACGACGATGCGCTCAGGCCGCATGAAGTCCTCCACGGCCGCTCCCTCCTTGAGGAACTCCGGGTTGGACACCACGCTGAAGTGCAGCGCCGATCCGCCTTCACCTTCAGCGCGTGCGGACAACTCTCCCGCCACGGCCTGCCGCACCTGATCGGCCGTGCCCACCGGCACCGTGCTCTTGCACACCACCAGCTTGTAGGCCTGCATGTGCCGGCCGATGTTGCGCGCAGCCGCCAGCACGTGGCGAAGGTCGGCCGAGCCGTCCTCACCCGGGGGCGTTCCCACGGCGATGAACTGCACCTCGCCAAACTGCACCGCCTGGGCGGGGTCGGTGGTGAAACTCAGGCGGCCCGCGGCCACGTTGCGGCGCACCACCTCTTCCAGGCCGGGCTCGTGGATCGGGATCTCACCAGCCTGCAGGCGTGCGATCTTGGCGGCGTCCAGGTCCAGGCACAACACCTCGTTGCCCACATCGGCCAGGCAGGCCCCGCTGACCAAGCCCACATAGCCCGTTCCCATCATGCACAGCTTCATGCGACTTCCGCTCCTCTTGAGACTGCAGGCCCCGACCGGGCATGCCGGTGCAAGGCCGTGCCGTAGATCTGCATGAGTCCCTCGTAGTGACGCTCGGGACTCAACTCGGTCTCGACCAGATGGCGACCCCGGCGCCCCATCTCCCTCACCTGCCCCGGATGGCTCAGCAGATGCTCGATCTGGCTGCGCAAGTCCTGCACGCCGCCGGGGGTGAACGTCAGACCGGTGTCGCCGTGCCGCACCAGCTCCGGTATGCCGCCGATGCGCGCGCCGATCACGGGCTTGCCCAGGGCAAAGGCCTCGATCACCGAGCGCGGGTTGTTCTCGTACCACTCCGAGGGCACCACCACCGCCATGGCCGCGGCCACGTGCCGGTCCAGCCGCCCGCCCGACATGTAGCCCGCAAACTCCACGTTAGAGATCGCCTCCTGCTGCGCCAGGGCCTGCAGCGGCTCTCGCAAGGGCCCCTCGCCGATGACCTCCAGGCTCACGGGCAGGCCCTTGACGGCCCGCATCAGCGTGGCCAGCCCCTTCTCGCGGCCCAGCCGGCCGAAGTAGACGAGCCGGGGATGGGCACTGCCATAGCGCGGCACCACGGCGTCCAGGCCAGAGACGAAATTGGGCAGGTGCACCACCCGTCCCTTGAAGCCCATCTCCCGCACCTTGTTGCCAAGAAAGGCGCTGGGCGCGATGAACACGTCAACGAGGCGGTAGATATCCAGCACGCGGTGGTGCAGCACCATTTCCGCAGAGGTGAGCAGGCTCGCGGCCAGCGAGTCCTTCACGCAGCGCTTGACGGTCGCCTGGAGGTAGCGTCCGCCGTTGCAGGCCTCGCAAGGCTGGCCCTGTGCCAGCATCTGGTACGAACCGCACACCACCTTGTAGTCGCGCAGGCTCATCACCATCGGGATGCCCCGGCGGTGCAGCGTGTGCAGGATGGACGGTGAGATCTGGTGGTAGATGTTGTTGAGGTGCGCGACGTCGATGCGATGCTCATCCAGCAGGCCGCCCAGCTTGCGCGCGGCCTCCAGGGAGTACAGCATCCGGGCCGCCGACTTCAGCTTCATGCCCCACCGGGGGTCGTCGTAGTCCACCTCGGACACGAAGTGCGCCGAATCGGGGCAAGGTCGGTTCCTGTAGTGCTGCATGGCGAAGAAGCGGGTCTGATGCCCCTTGTCCTGCAACAGCCGCGCTGTCTCGAAGAGGGACTTCTCAGCCCCACCCTTCTCAAAGAAAAACTTGTTCGCCAAAAGAATCTGCACGGTGATCACGGCCTCCTGCTTTGTTCCAGCCAGGCCTGGAACATCAGTACGTTCCAGAGCTGAAAGCCCCAGTCATGGCTGCCCTCCTGGTGCTCGGTCCACTTGCGGGTGATGGGCTCGGGGCGCAGGTAGCCCTCCTCGGCCAGGCGGCGGGGCGCCAGCAAGGGCTCCGCCCAGTCCCTCAGCGGGCCGCGCAGCCAGGGGCCCAAGGGCACACCGAAGCCCTTTTTCGGCCGCTCGGTCAGGCTGCGGGGCACATAGCGCGACAACACCTCGCGCAGCACCCACTTGCTCTCACCGCCGCGCAACTTGAACTCCATCGGCATGCGCCAGGCCAGCTCCATCACCCGCGGACTGAGCATCGGCACTCGGGTCTCCAGACCGGCGGCCATGGCAGCCCGGTCCACCTTGGCCAGCACATGGTCTGGCAGATAGACCTGCATGTCGGTGGCCATCATCTGGTGCACAAAGCCGTCAGCCCCGGACCAGGCCCACCCAGGCAGGGGCATCCCGTCCGCGTCCAGGCCGTGCGCCGGTTCGTCCGGGAGTGCGGCCTCCGCCCCACCCAAAACCAGCGACTCTTCGCCAGGCCACTGGCTGAGCAGCCGCCGATAGAACTCCGACGCGTCAGGCGCCTCGAAGACGCCTGCGGCCTTGCACAGCCGGTCTCCCAGCGCCGAGACCGCCTGGGCCGCGGGCCTCCAGGCCGAAGGCACGGCCGTCACGCCATGGCCCCAGGCTTGCGGGCGCAGGCGCTTCATGGCGCGGGCGCCCGACTGCCGGGCTGCCGGCGACAGGCGCGCCCAGGGCCTCCACAACGCACGTGCCGAGCGGTAGCGGGCATAGCCCGCGAAGAGTTCGTCCCCGGCATCGCCCGACAGCGAGACGGTGACCTGCGTCCTGGCCAGACGGCTGACCAGTGCCGTCGGAATCTGTGAAGGATCGGCCAGCGGCTCGCAGTACAGCGTGGGCAGGCTGGGAATGACGTCAAGAGCCACCT
>CAISJH010000772.1 GCA_903885585.1 uncultured beta proteobacterium | reverse complement strand
CGCTCTCTGGTCGTCTGCGGGTGTGTCACGCCGCATCTGGAGGCGGGCCGCCGCCGTCCACCTCGTGATGTTGCTGGGCATCGGACTGGTGGTGCATGCCGCCTTCAAGGAGCAGTGGGGCCGTCCCCGGCCTTATGAGCTTCAGGCCTTTGCAGGTGAGCACGCTTTTGTTGCCGCGTTGCGGCCAGGTGGGGGCTGCAAGAGCAACTGCTCATTCGTCAGCGGTCATGCAGCCACGGGATTTGGTCTGGTCTCCATGGCCATGTTTGGCACGCGTAGCAGGCGTCGCAAGTGGTTCGGCGTGGCCTTGGGCTGTGGTCTGGTCATCGGCCTGGGCCGTATGGTGCAGGGCGGGCACTTCTTGAGCGACATCCTGTTTGCTGGGTGGCTGATGTGGGCGGTCACCGCTCTGGTTCGTGAGGGATGGCTCAGGACGCTCTTGTGGCGCAGAGGCCTGTCCGTCGTGCAAGCGTCGCCGGCGAATGTGACGCCGTCCCAAACGGAGCAAGTCCAGATTCACAACACTGTCATGAAAGCTTCGCAAACTCTTATCCAGTGACTTTTCACTGGAAAGCTTCCATGTCATACCAAAAATCATCCCGTTGGGCCTTGTGGGCTTCTTCTGCATTGGTCGTGGCCGGCCTGGTGGCCGCCTGCGGTGGTGGTGACCCCGTAGAGGCCACTCCCACCAGCATGACGCTGGAGAGGATTGGTGCCTACGAAGGCGGCGTGCTTGGCGCCGCCGAGATCACGGCCTTCGATGCCGGTACGGCCCGCTTGTTTGTCGTCAACGGCGCCAATGGCACGGTGGATGTGCTGGACTTGCGTGATCCCAAGGCGCCGCGGCTGATCGGCACGATCAACGTCTCATCACTCGGCGCCGGCGTCAACAGCGTCGCGGTGCACGATGGACTCGTGGCCTTGGCCATCGAGGCCTCTCCCAAGACCAACCCTGGCGTGGTGGCCTTCTACAGTGCGGCCGATCTGCGGCAACTCGAAGTGATCACCGTGGGCGCGCAGCCTGACATGGTGACCTTCACGCCCGATGGCCGCTACCTTCTGGTGGCTAACGAAGGTGAGCCCAACAGCTATGGCCAGGCCGACTCCGTCGACCCTGAAGGCTCCATCAGCATCATCACGGTCAACCGCGGAGGCAAGTCCACGGTGGCCACCGCAGACTTCAAGGCCTTCAACGGCAAGGAAGCTGAGTTGCGTGCTCAGGGTGTGCGGATCTATGGCCCGGGAGCCTCGGCAGCGCAGGACCTGGAGCCCGAATACATCACCGTCAATGAGAGCAGCACCACCGCTTACGTCACTTTGCAGGAGAACAATGCAGTGGCCGTGGTGGACATCGCCAGCGCCAAGGTGCTGTCGATCAGACCGCTGGGCTTCAAGAACCACAGCATGGCGGGCATGGGCCTGGACGCCAGTGACGAAGACGGTGGCACCAACACCAACTCCGGTACCCCCGCCATCAAGATCGCGGCCTATCCGGTCAAAGGCTTGTACCTGCCAGATGCCATTGCTACTTACACCGTCAATGGCGAGGTGTACCTGGTGACGGCCAACGAAGGCGATGCGCGTGCCGACTGGCCGGGCTTCAACGAAGAGACGCGGGTCAGAGCTCATTGCGACAAGGGCCTGGATCCCACCGTCTTCACGGATGCCGCCAACCTCATCCTGGATTCGAACCTCGGGCGCCTGCGCATCACCTCCACGCCCAACGGTGGCAGCGCCGGCAAGAACGCCGCGGGCCAGTGCAACGAGCTCTATAGCTTTGGCGCGCGGTCCTTCTCGATCTGGAACTCCAGCTTCACCCGCGTCTTCGACTCGGGCGACCAGTTCGAACAGCGCACGCAGGCCCTGGCCAATGTGAAGTTCAACGCGAGTCATGACAACGACACCTTGGACGGCCGCAGCGCCTCCAAGGGCCCGGAGCCCGAAGGAGTGGTGCTGGGCAAGATTGGCGCCAAGACCTTTGCCTTCATCGGGCTTGAGCGGGTGGGCGGGGTGATGGTTTACGACATCACCAACCCGGTCTCCCCGAGTTTTGTGACCTACTTCAACGCCCGCACAGGTGCCACCGGCGATCGTGGGCCAGAAGGTTTGATCTTTGTGCCTGCGGCCAAGTCCCCGAACGGCAAACCTCTGTTGATCCTGGGCCATGAGGTCAGCGGCACCACCTCGGTCCTGCAGCTCAATTTGAGCTACTGACACCTTCTTCTCCACACTTGCGCCCGGTGAGCGGCGTGAGGCCTGCAGGCTTCACTTCGCTCACCGGGCTGATGTTTTCCTGTGCGCACCGCCCATCTCCACCAAGCAAAGCACAATGCCCGCATGTCCCTTTCCCAGGAAGCCGGCGTGCTCGCTGCCATCGACATCGGATCCAACAGCTTTCGCCTGGAGATCGGCCGCGTGGCGTCTGGCCGCTACCGGCGTGTGGACTATCTGAAGGAGACGGTCCGCCTGGGGGCCGGCTTGGATGACCAATCCCGCCTGACGGAGGCGGCCTTCGAGCGAGGCCTCGCGACCTTAGCCGCGTTTGCCGAGAGGCTGCAGGGGTTCGATCCGATGCGCATACGCGCCGTGGCCACGCAAACCCTGCGCGAGGCTCGCAACCGCGACGAGTTCCTGCGCGCAGCGCAGCGTGTGTTGGGGCACCCGATCGAGGTGATCTCCGGCCGCGAGGAGGCCCGTCTCATCTACAGCGGCGTGTCCTTTCTTCAGCCCTCCGACGAGTCCCGCCTGGTGGTGGACATTGGCGGGCGCTCCACCGAGCTCATCCTGGGCCAAGGGCGTGCGCCCAAGGCGGCAGAGTCCTTTGCCGTGGGTTCGGTCAGCCTGTCCATGCGCTACTTTGGTGACGGTCGCCTGAGCTCGCAGGCCTTCCGCGCAGCGCAGATCGCTGCCGGCGCCGAGTTCGAGGAGGCCATGACCGAGTTTGCGCCCTCACTTTGGACGCAGGCGCTGGGCTCTTCCGGCACGGCCGGTGCGGTGTCTCAGGTGCTAAGGGAGTCAGGCATCACGGACGGGGACATCACGGTCTCGGCGCTGGCCGGGTTGATCGAGCGTTGCATCGACGCCGGCCATCTGGACCGCCTGGAGGTGCCGGGTCTGCGCGAAGACCGCCGCGCCGTGATCCCCGGCGGGCTGGCCATCCTGTACACGCTGTTCACGCACTTTGGCATCGAGCACATGCGGCCGGCCAAGGGTGCCCTGCGCCAGGGCGTCATCATCGACCTCCACGAGCGGCTGCTGGCACAGCGTTCTGGCGCACGAGGTCAGGACGCGCGCGACATCACCGTGGCGGCGCTGCAGGCGAGGTTTGGCGTGGACGTGGCGCAGGCCCGGCGTGTGCGCGACACCGCCTTGCAACTGCACGACGCAGCCTTCCCGCAGGCCGACCCCCAGGCGCGTCGCGAGCTGGCCTGGGCCTGCGACCTGCATGAACTGGGGCTGTCGGTGTCCCATCACGACTACCACCGCCACAGTGCCTACCTGATGTCCCACCTGGATGCGCCGGGTTTCTCGCAGAGTCAGCAGCGTCGCATCGGGCAACTGGTGCTGGCGCAGCGGGGGGGCTTGAGAAAGGTGGAGGAGGCGCTGGCCGAGCCGCTGTTCGCCTGGCAGGCGCTGTGCCTGCGGTTGGCCGTCATCCGCTGTCACGCCCGGGAGGCCGAGCTCGCTCCGGCCTACAGGCTCACCCGGTACAACGGCCGTGGTGCGCTACTGGGTTGGGAGGCTGCGCATGCCACCCCGAATCCCCGTACGCTTCACCTCCTGCAGGAGGAGGTTCAGGCCTGGCAGCGTCAGGGCGGCCTGACGCTCGAGCTGGCGGGCTGAGCTCCAAGCGCCCTACAAGACGCAAGCCTTCTCAGGCGCCCAGCAGCCGCCGCCGGTAGGCAGGCGACATCTCGCGCAGCTGCAGCATCATCGGCAGGTCGGCGGTGCCGAAATCCGGGTCCCAGGCAGGTGCACCCAGCACCTTCGCGCCGCAATTCAAGTAGCCCTTGATCAAGGCCGGCGGCTCCACGTTCAGCGTGCAGTCGAGCTCGTCGACCGGCAGGGCCAGCCGCGGCGTGACGTGGTGCTCGATGGGAGCCAGGTGGCGTTGCCGCAACTGCGTCCACAGGCTGGCGGCCAT
>CAISJH010000771.1 GCA_903885585.1 uncultured beta proteobacterium | reverse complement strand
TGACTGCTGCAGTCTTTGTAGGAGCGGTGGTCTTGCGGGCGCGCTGGGCGCTGGGGGCCTGGGGCATCAAGGGTCTCCGTGCATCAAGGTCGTGGCCCGTGGTCGTCACAGGCTCTCGGACCCCCGATCTTCGGCCAATGCGCCAGCGCTGTCCTCAGGCAGTACCCGCAGGCGCGGGCATGATGTGTTGATCTGAGAGCCTGTGAAGTGCCCCCGCATGCACGCTCGTCCGCCCCAAACGGCGCCGCTCGGTGTTGCAAGTGTTCGCCGTAGCCAATCGCGCCAATGAAGCCTGGTACCTTGGGGTGATTCCTTGACCCCGAGCAGCAGATCGCTGCACTGGCCTCACAAGATTTGGCCCGCACGTGACGAAACGGCCAGCCGCTGGTGCGCTTGCGCCGCGCTCGCGCGCAACTCCAGCCCTGCACGAGTTCAGCCGCTGGCGGTGAAGATGCCATGGGCCGCAAGCAGCCTCCGGGCACTGATGAGCACGGGGAATTGGAACCCCTCGGTAAAGCTTTCGTAGGTTCTGCGCAATTCGGCCACCGCGGACGCCTCGTGTTCCGTTCTTTCTTGCAACTTGACCAGATCCATGGCGGCGAAAAGCTCATAGAAGCGAGCCCCTTGCTGTCGCGCTACGGCCAATGCCTCGCTCAACGCGGTCTTGGCCCCAGCGGTGTCGCCTGCCTCGCGGCGTGCCCATCCTCGCAGTCTCAGGATCTCAGCGTGCCCGAGACGTTCCTGACCGTCGCGCATCAAGCGCTCACCGATGTCCAGATAGTCCATGACCGATTGCAGATCACCGACCGAAGCCATTGCGCGCGCGACCGAGGTAACCAGCACGGTCGCAGCCAGGGTGGCCGAGGACTTGAGCCACAGCTCAAAGCCGCTTCGCATCATCAGTGCGCCCTCCTTGACCTGTCCAGACGCCACCAGCGCACGGCCTTGAATCATGCGGAAAAAGGCGATGCGAGGTTTGATCTGGTGACGCTCAGAGAGTTCGGCGGCTTCCTGAGCCATTTCCCGCCCTTCCTGCTGGCGTTCCAGGAGGAGGAGCCAGTTCACGTAGGACTGCAAGGCCCAGGTCACGGTCGGCGGGTGCTCCGTGGCACGCGCCACCTGCACGGCCTCCTGAACGCAGACAAAGCCTTGGTCCAGATGACCCGTGGACATCAGCGATCCCGCCAGCCACAACAGGTTGGAGACTTGGGGATAGGCCCCGCCCCACAAGGTGCCGGGCAAGACCGCTCCATCCGCTTCCAACAGCGCCCGGCTCCTGGACAGCAGGTGCAGCCCCTCGACGGCGCGGCCCGCCAGATCTGCAGCCACACCCAGAATCCACAATGCTGGCGCAGCCCGGCCGGGGTTTGGCAGCTGCGCCACCACCTCTTCAAAGTTTTCAAAGAGTTGCTCGGCTTCGGTCAACTGCCCCCGAGAAACGAGGATGGTGCCTACCGCACGCGCCGCCTCCAAGCGCTGCTCCTGTAGCGCGGGTTGGCGTGAGAGTTCAAGCGCCCGCCGCGCCGCCGACAGGCTCTCGTCCGAGCCATAGCCTTGAGTCTGGGTCAGCAAGCCGGCCAATTGCATCTGGAGGTGGAATTCCAAGGTCGGCTCGGGTTGTACCAACGGGCACAAAGCAATGGCCGCGCGGTAATGCTCGGCGGCCTCGACCAGCGACGAGCGGCCCAAGGCGAGGTCTCCCGCCTCGCGCCAAAGCTCCAGCGCAGCGGCCAGCTCGCCCGCCTGCTGCCGGTGCCCAGCCAGCAATTCCGGTTGCTGCGCCGCGACCCGCGGCTCCACCGTCTGCAGGGCCCGAGCCACCTTCGCGTGCCATTGCGCACGTTGCGCCTTCAGCAGGCTCCCATAGGCGGCATCGCGCACGAGCGCGTGCTTGAAACTCCCTGTGGCCTGCTCACCCTGCCGCAGGTAGGCAAGCTCGACACGCTGCAATTCCTGCAGCGCCGACGTCACCTGTTGCTCGCTCATCGGCTTGAGCACCTCGCGCAGCAGACCTTGTGAGAATTCCCGGCCGATCACCGAGGCGGCCTGGGCCACCTCCCGCGTGGTTGGTTGCAACCGATCCAGCCGTGCCGTGAGCGAGTCCTGCAAGGTGCTGGGAATCGCCAGGTTGACCAGCTTGCCTTCTGAAGCCCCCTGCCACCCTTGTTGCAGTTCCTGCGGTAGCCCGGCCTCCAGCACGGCCCTGGTCAGTTCCTCCACGAACAGCGGCACCCCGTCCGTACGCTTGACGATCTGCTCTAGCAGATCGGCGGGCAGGCTCCACTTGCCGACGATTCCGCGGGCGACTTCTTGCGCCACCTCTTGCGCCAGCTGCAGGGATTGCCGCTGCGCCAGGCGGCTGAGCGTCAGACGTGTCAGGTTCGGTGCCTGCTGCCAGGCGGGTTCGTAGCCTGGGCGCGCCGTCACGGCCAGCATCACGGGGTGCGGCCGCAGTTGCTGTACTCCGTGGGCCAGCAACTCTTCCGTGGTGGGATCGATCCAGTGCGCGTCCTCGATCAGCAGCAGCACCGGTTGCTGCGCTGCGAGCGCCTGAACGGTCTCCACCACCGCGTAGAGTGTGTTGGTCTTCTCCACCGAAGGGTCCAAGCCGGAGGGCCGATCAGTACCCACCCCCGCCAGCCTGAGCACCCAGACGCGGGTCGCTTCGGGCACGCCCGCTCGCGTCAGTGTGGACTCCAGACCCGGCGGTGACTGCAGCGATTGCTGCAATTGATGGATGACGGGGTGCAGCGGCGTGCCCGTGTGCAGAGGCGAACATTGCCACATCAACACCAGCGGTGCAGTGTTCACCCCTGGCATCTGCGCCACCCGCTGCCGCAACGCCGCGGTGATCCTCGATTTGCCGATACCGGCCTCCCCCGTGAGCAGGACCACCTGGCCCTCACCCTCAGTTGCCAGGTCCCAGCGTTCCATCAGCATTG
Organism: uncultured beta proteobacterium; assembly: GCA_903885585.1. Lineage (GTDB taxonomy): Bacteria > Pseudomonadota > Gammaproteobacteria > Burkholderiales > Burkholderiaceae_C > Rubrivivax. Next base: position 1,631 of record CAISJH010000771.1, on the reverse strand, counting down.
CCACTTCGCTGTCGCGGCCCACGAAGCGCGACAAGGCGCCCGAGCGTTGCGCCTCGAAGCGGCTGGCCGCCGCACGCTCACCCAGCACGAGCCAGGCCGGTACCGGATCGGCAAAGCCCTTGACCGTCTGCGCCCCCAGGTCCTGCAGTTCGAACAGCTCTCCCAACAGGCGCCGGGTGGATGAGCCGATCAGCACCTTTCCAGGGTCGGCCAGAGACTGCAGCCGCGCCGCCAGGTTGGGCGTCTCTCCCACCACGGCGCGCTCCGGGGCGGTGCCTTCAACCACCAGATCACCGTCCACCACCGTACCCGTGGCGATCCCGACGCGAACTTGAAGGTCTCCCCTTCCCGGCAGGTTCAGCGCCTGCATGCCTTGCACCACCGCAAGGCCCGCGCGCACCGAGCGCTCTGCATCGTTCTCGCTGGCCTGGGGGTAACCAAAGTACGCCAGGACCCCATCGCCCATGAACTTCGCCACATATCCGCCCGCACGCCGGATCTCGCGGCTGGCGTGCTGGTGGTAACGCCCGATCAACTCCCGCAGATCCTCGGGATCCATCTGGGTTGACAGGCTCGTTGAGCCCACGAGGTCGCAAAACATCACCGTCACTTGCCGACGCTGCGCTTCGGGATGGGCGATGAGAGTTTGCGCGGCTGCAGATAACGGCGGGCTGGCAGCAGGGCTGACCGCTTGCCCTGAGGGCGCAGGAAAGACCGCCGCCGAGGAACTTGGCGGGATGGCCGCCACGGCCTTCAGCAGGCGCTTGCGGTCGCCCAGCGACAACCCCAGACCGGTGAGGTCCACTTCGGACAAGTCGCCCAGCACGTCCAGATCCACGCCCGCCTGGGTCAAGACGCTTTCCAGGTGGGCGAGGCCTTGCTGCTGCAGCCAGTTCTGAAACTCACCGGGCATGGACTCTCCGCAGGCTCAAAGACACAGGGACACTGCCGCGGGCCTCACCTGGCCCGGTCTGACCCACGCGCAACCCTTGCGACTTGGGCCCGCTACCTCGCGAAAGGGCCGCCCGCCTGCCGCCACCGAGCGGTTGGATCATGCGCAGGAACGCCCGGCTTGTGAGCATGGTAATTCGAACCAGCCCGGCAAGCGGGACAGCCCGCCTTGGCACGCTGCATAGGTTCCCATAGCGCACCAACCCAATTGGTGACCAGTGGCCCTGATCCGGGCGATGAGTCACGCCACAGCCCTTTGGTCGCAGCATACTGCGCCGATGGTCATCGACGTCGCCGCCACGACCCTGCAAACCGCACGCCTGCGCCTGCTGCCGGTGCATGAGAGTCTGGCTGCAGGAGCAGCCGCTTTCTACCAGCGCAACGCCGCCCACCTGGCGCCCTGGGACCCACCCTCTCCACCCGACTTTGCCACCGAGGCCTTCCAGCGTGAGCGCCTGGCCAAGGCGCTGGCCGATGTGGCGGTGGGCGCCTTGTTGCGCTGGTGGCTGCAGCCGCAGGGGGATACCTCACGCCTGGTGGGCAGCATCGGCTTGAGCCAGATCGCCCGCGGCGCATTCCAGAACGCGATGCTGGGCTACGCCATCGACGCTGACTGCCAGGGCCAGGGCCTGATGCGCGAGGCGCTGCAGGCTGTCATCGAGCACGCCTTCTCACCCAGC
>CAISJH010000770.1 GCA_903885585.1 uncultured beta proteobacterium | reverse complement strand
GCCTGACTGATGGAACTGCTGCTGCCATCGGCCCACGTAATCGGCACGGTACTGCGTGAACTGCGTCAGCTGGGCGTTCAGGCGCTCGAGGTGGTCTTGGGCCTGGCGCACGGTCAACGCGATGGCATCGCGGTCGGACTCTTCGCGCTCGAGCAAGATCTGCAGAGACTCGGTGTTGGGTGTGCTCATGTTGCCTTCAGGCGGCCAGCGCCATCAGGCGGCGTCGGCACTCATCCATCGGCGCCCGCTCCAGCATGTCTTGCTGCAGCAGGGCGGTGATCTGCGGTTGCGTCTGCACCGCGATGTCCAGCTCGGTGTCGTGGCCGGGTGCGTAGGCGCCCAGCTGGATCAGATCGCGCGCCTTGTTGTACTTGGCGAGCATCTGGCGCACGCGGCGTGCAGCGTGGATCTGCTCCTTCGGAGCCACCGAGGTCATCACCCGGGAAATGCTGCGCTCCACGTCGATGGCGGGAAAGTGGCCGCTCTCGGCCAGCTCGCGCGAGAGCACGATGTGGCCGTCCAGGATGCCGCGCGCCGCATCTGCAATCGGGTCCTGAGGGTCGTCGCCCTCGCTGAGCACCGTATAGAAGGCCGTGATGGACCCCTGGCCATGCAGGCCGTTGCCTGAACGCTCCACCAGCTGAGGCAGTCGGGCAAAGCAGCTGGGGGGGTAACCCCGGGTGGCCGGCGGCTCACCGATGGCCAGGGCGATCTCGCGCTGCGCCATGGCGTAGCGCGTCAGGCTGTCCATCAGCAGCAACACGTCCAGCCCTTGGTCTCGGAAGTGCTCGGCAATCGCCGTGGCGTAGTTGGCACCCTGCATGCGCACCAGGGGAGGGGCGTCAGCGGGCGCGGCCACCACCACCGAGCGCTTGCGCCCTTGCTCGCCCAGGATGTCCTCGATGAACTCCTTCACTTCGCGGCCGCGCTCGCCGATCAGGCCCACCACGATCACGTCGGCCTGGGTGTAGCGGGCCATCATGCCCAGCAGCACCGACTTGCCCACCCCCGTGCCGGCAAACAGGCCGATGCGCTGGCCGCGGCCCACGGTCAGCAGCGCGTTGATGGCCCGTACGCCGGTGTCCAGCGGCTGGCGGATGGGGTCGCGGTCCATGGCGTTGATGGGTGGGCGACTCAGCGATTCATGGGTCACATGCTGCAAGGGCCCCTGGCGGTCCATGGGCTCGCCGTGAGCGTCGACCACGCGGCCCAGCAGGCCGGCGCCAATGGGCAGGTGCAGTCCCCGACCCTGGATTCGAACCATCGTCTCAGCCGGCTCGCCAAAGCGGGGCGGCGTCACGGGCAGGGGCCTGGGCACCACTTGTGCACCCGCAGCCAGGCCATGCACGGGCCCAGTGGGCATGAGGTAGGCGCGGTCGGCGCTGAAGCCCACCACCTCGGCCAGCACGGCCGGCAGCCCGGCGCTGCGGATCTCGCAGATCGACCCCACCGGCACGCGCACGCCCGCAGCTTCCAGCACCAGGCCGGCCACGCGCACCAGCGTGCCCACGGTCTCCAGGGGCTCGCTCTGGGCCGCCTGGTTCTCCATGTCAGCCAGAAAGGCCTCCCAGCGCTGCGGGCTCCTCATGGCGCCAGTCCTGCGGAAGATTCGTCCCCGTTCGAGGCCAAGGCCTGGCCCATGGACTGGGCGGCACGCTCCCAGCGGGCTTGTAGGGTGGCGTCGATGCTGCCTGCGTCAGACTCCACCTGGCAGCCCCCGCGCTGTACGGAGGCATCGGGTTCCAGACGGGCGCCTCGGGCCTTGAGCACGTCTTCGGCCCCCTGTGCCACCAGCGGCAGGTCGTCGGGGTGAACGCGCACCACGATCTGCCGCGCGCTCATCAGCACCGCGTTCACGGCTTCGCGCGCTACATCGCTCACGAGCGCTGGTCGGATGGCCAGTTCGCTGCGCAGCACCTGGCGCGCCAGTAGCACGGCACTGCGGGCGATGCTTTCGGCCATCTGGGCTTCCAACTCGGCCCACTGGGCGTCAAAGCTCTGCACCAGTTGCCCCACCTGGGCGCTGACCTGCGCGGAGTGGCTCTTCTTGAAGCCCTCCAGCGCCACCAAGCCGTCGCGGTAGCCGTCCTCGTAGCCCTGCCGCTTGGCCGCCTCGATGCGGGCTTGCCACTGCTCGGCGGTGGGGCCGGTGGCCTCTCCTTCTGGCTTGGACACTCGATCACGCGCAGCGCCGAAGCTGCCAGGCTGCCAGGTCTGGACGGCACCCAGCTCCTCCCTGGGAATGAACCGCGTGTAGCTGGATGCCGACCGGGAGCCCTCGGGCGCGGGGACGTTGGGGTAGCTCGCCCGTGGCGTGCGTGCGTCAGAGGAACTGGTCATCACCGCCGCCACCCATCACGATTTCGCCTTCTTCGGACAACCTGCGCACGATCTTGAGGAGTTCCTTCTGTTCTGCCTCCACGTCGGATACCCGCACGGGGCCGCGGGTCTCGAGGTCCTCCCGCAGGGTCTCCGCCGCCCGGCTGGACATGTTCTTGAACACCCGCTCGCGGAGTTCCGGCGTGGCGCCCTTGAGCGAGATGACCAGCGTCTCAGCCTGAACTTCTTTCAGGATGGCCTGGATGCCCTTGTCATCGAGCTTGACCAGATCGTCGAAGGTGAACATGTTGTCCATGATCTTCTGCGCCAGATCGCTGTCGCTCTCACGGATGTAGTCCAACACCGACGTCTCCACCGAGCTGCCCATCAGGTTGAGGATTTCAGCGGTGGTCTTCACGCCGCCCAAGGCTGACTTGCGAGCCCGGTCTCCTCCCGCGAGCACGCGGCCCAGCACGTCGTTCAGGTCTTTCAGCGCAGAAGGCTGGATACCGTCCAGCGTGGCCACGCGCACCAACACCTCGTTGCGCATGCGCTCGGGCAGCAGCTTCAGAATCTCGGAGGTTTGGTCGAACTCCAGATGCACCATGATCGCGGCGACGATCTGGGGGTGTTCGTTTCGCAAGAGTTCGGCCACGGACTGGGCGTCCATCCACTTCAAACTCTCGATGCCGCTCACATCGCTGCCTTGAAGAATGCGGTCGAGCAGCAGATTGGCTCTTTCGTCCCCCAGCGCTTTGCGCAGCACAGACTTCACGTACTCGTCGGTGTCAGGCACCAGCATGTGTTCTGCCTGGGCCATGGTGATGAATCGGTCGATGACCGACTCATACCTTTCACGGGAGACGGCCTTCATCTTGGCGATGGTCTCGCCCAGGCGCTGAACCTCCTTGGGCGCCAGGTGTTTGAAGACTTCGGCCGCCTCTTCCTCACCCATGGACATCAGCAGGATTGCTGCATCTTCCAGGCCCTGGTCGTCCATTCCTGCCATTTGCTCGTCAGGCCGCTGCCTGCTCCCCGTTGATCATGTTGCGGACGATGTTAGCCACGGCTGCAGGGTTTTGCCGGGCCAAATTGCGTGCGTCCTCGAGTCCGGGATGCTGCTGAGGTGCGTTGAGCGTCAGCGCCGAGCCTGGCTGTGCAGCCTCTTCCGTCGGCGAGCCTGGCAGCAGCGGCGTCTCGTCAAGCAGGGCATTGACGTTGGAGCCAGGCATCGGAGGCGGGGGGGGGGCCAGCAGTGTCTTCAGGGCCGGGCGGATCGTGGTCAGCACGATCAGCAGCGCCACGAAGGCCAGGGCCAGGGGCATGGCTGCTGCGCGCAGCAGGTCCTGCACCCAGGGCTGCTTCCAGGTCGGCATTTCTTCCACCTTGGCGGGCGGCTCCGTACGGAAGGGCGCGTTGATGACCTTGACGGTGTCGCCCCGGTCCTTGTTGAAGCCCATGCCTTGCTCCACCAGTGTGGTGAGCTTTTCCAGCTCCTCGGGCGTGAGCGGGGTGGTGGTGGTGCGCCCCCGGTTGTCCGTGCTGACCCGGTGGTTGACCACCACGGCGGCTGAAAGACGCTTGATGCTGCCCGTGGCACTGCGCACCGTGCGCTGGGTGCGGTCTACCTCAAAGCTGGTGGTCGCTTCCTTGCGCAGGTTGCCGCCCGTGCCGCTGGCCTGCGCGCCTTGCATTTGCTGAGGGCTCCCGGTCACGGGGGCGGTGGCCGGCGTGGGAGGTTGGTTGCTCTGCGCGCCCGGCACGCCGGAGGGCGTGGTGCTGCCCGCCTGGTTGCTCTCCAGGGTCTGCAGGCTCTTGACGGCCGCCGGTGAGTCGCCGTTGTTCGGTTTGAACTCCTCGCTGACCAGCATGCTTTCTGAGAAGTCGATGTCTGCGGTGACGGTGGCTCGCAGGTGTTCACGTCCCATCACGGGCTCAAGAAGGTCCATCACACGCTTCTGCAGCGAGGTTTCCACCTGCTGCCGGTATTGAAGTTGCAAGGCGTCCAGGCCTTGTTGCGAGCTGCCTTCCTGCTCCGTGAGCAGGGTGCCGTTGCCGTCCACCACGCTCACGGCCTTCGGGCTCAGTTCCGGCACGCTGGAGGACACCAAATGAACGATGCCTGCCAACTGTGAGCGGTCCAAACTGCGGCCGGGGTGCAAGGTCAGCATCACCGAAGCCGATGGCTTCTGCTGCTCCCGGAAGAAGCCGTTCTGGGCCGGCAGTGCCAGATGCACCCGCACCTGCTGCACGGCCGACAGGCTGCCGATGGTCCGCATCAGCTCGCCCTCGGTGGCCCGCTTCATGGACATGCCTTCGCCCGCCTGAGACTGACCGAACTTCTGGTTGTCCAGAAGCTCATAGCCCACCGTCGAACTCTTGGGCAGGCCCAGATTGCTGAGCTTCATGCGCAGGTCAAGAACCTTGTCTGCAGGCACCAGAATGGCACCGCCGCCGTCGCTGTGACGGTAGGGCACGTTCATCTGGGAGAGCTGCGCGATGACCGCACCCCCGTCCTTGTCAGACAAGCCGCTGTACAGGACGCGGTAGTTGCCATCCCCGCCACTGCGCAGCGCCAGGGCGATGGCCACGGCCGCCAGCGCTGCGGCCCCCAGGGCCAGCAGCATCAAGGGCTTGAGGGGCAGGGCGGCCAACTTCTCCGAAAGCGTGCGCGGCTCGGGAATGAGCGTCTGCGGGGCGTTGGCGGCGAGGGCGTTGTCCATGGCGGTCCGGTTCGGTTCAGCGTCTCGTGGCTTGGGCCTTCTGCACCTCTGCAGGGTGAGCTCAAGCCCATGAGATCGGGTTCGATTCTTCGGCACCGCCGAAGCTCAGCATGCCGCGAGAAGGGCCGGAAATCCCGGCCAGATCCCATCACCAGGAAAGGGGTCGCCGCCCTAAAGTTTCGGCTCGCCCTGTTTCGGGCGCGTCGTCAGGAACCGCCGTGGACCTCGTCAAGCTCAAACCGTTCGACTTCGCCCAGGCGGTGGCCAAGGCGGGCATGCGCCAGGATGTCGCCAAGCTGGGCCAGGCCGATTCGAAAGCGGGCGGCCCGAGCTTTGCCTCCGCCATCGACCAGGCCCTGAAGACCGTGAGCCGCAGCCAGACGGAGGCGTCGCGCATGCAGCGCGAGGTGCAGCTGGACAACCCTACGGTGAGCTTGGAAGAGACCATGGTGGCCATGCAGAAGGCCCAACTTGGCTTCCAGGCCACGGTGCAGGTGCGCAACCGCCTGGTGCAGGCCTATTCCGACATCATGAACATGCAGGTGTAGCGCAGCTCAAGCCATGTGGCTTGCGCGGCGGTGAACGCCGAAAGCACTTCGACGGGTCGAGACGCTCAGCGTCTTGCCAGCATGCGGCGGCGCTTTTGCAGGTTGTCCACGTACAACTGCAGGGCTCGCTCGGCTTGTCCCGGAAGATCGGTCCACTGGCAGCCCAGGCGAGTACCCACCGCCTCACCGTTGCCGTCCAGCATCTGGCTGGCACTGCGGACCATGAAGCTCAGCAGGTGTCGTGAATCGGGGTCCAATTCCAGCCTAACGCCTGTGACGCTGGTACCTGCGGGGATCTCTGGCGCGCCCTTGGGCAGCAGGAGCCCGCAACCCCCGACACTGACATCCAGCACCCGCAGTGTCAGTGCCATGCCGGGGTCTGCCGGGTGCCGGAGCCTCGCGGTCGGAGAGCCTCGCTCACCCGCCTTGGCGCGGAAATAGTTGCGCCGCTGGAAGCGATAAATCACCTCCGGGATGTCGCATTGCAGCGAGTTGGCTGGAGTACCTTCGACCAGCTTCAGGCCCGCAAGCGCGAACTGGTACTTGACGCTGTCGTCGTAGGCTACTGCAGCGGCCCTGCCTGCCTGGAGCAGCCCTTCAAGCGCCAGCGGATCCACGTCGGCTGCAAAGTTCAGGGTGTTGTGCGCTGCGTCCAGGGACCACAAGCAGGTGGTGATGGTCTGGCCCCGCGCAGAGCTGATACGCACGGGCAGTGATCTGTCCAGCAAGGGCTTCAGGTAGCCGCAAATCTCTGCCTGGCCCGTGACCTGGAACTCGACCAAGGGGTCGTAGCCGTCATCTTCGCCAACAGGAACCAGCTGTGTGTCAAGAAACATGGACAGGCTTAACGCAGCCCCGCTTGTGCGCGGGCTAGTTCAATGAATCGTCTTGAGTTTACCCGCCATCATCTGCTCCAGATCGCCCAGCCAAGGCTCGGCCAGGTGGCGGATCTCTGCATCGTTGACCAGGATGCGCTGCATGATGCGCGACTTTGCTCGCCGTGCCTCGGCATCCAGCTGGGCTTCCTTGGCGGCGTGCTTGAGCTGACTGATCAGCACCATGCAGGCGCCCTCAAGGCGCACCACGTCGTCCCACTGACCTGCACGGGCGGCTTCGACCATCTCGGCGCTGGCTTTTTCGATGGCCTCGTAGAAGTGCAGGATCTCAGGTGGCACGTCGGCACCTGCGGTGAAGGAGTGAATCGGCGAGCTCATTGTGGCCGCCCACTGCCAACTGAGGGGCGGATGCCAGCCCACGCGTCGCAGATGGGCGTCAGGAGCTGAACGCACTCCATCATGGCGTGGTCGTCGTTACGCACGTTCGCCAAGGTCAACTTGCGAACAATGTAGGCATACAGCTGGTCCAGTTCCGAAGCGATGCGGCCTCCCGCCGTGGGATCGAGCGAAGCCCGCAGGCCTTCTTCCACGATCCGTACCGCCTTGCCGATCTGCTCGCCCTTGGTCTTGATGTCCTTGCGGTCGAGAGCGCCACGGGCCTGGTTGATGGCGTCGATGGCGCCTTGCAACAGCATCTCGATCAGCTTGTGCGGATCGGCAGCCTGGGTGCCGGTCTCGACATGGACACGGTGATAGCTCTCGGCGAATGATCGGGTTGCTGCGTACATCTTGATAACTCCAGTCAGGTTGAACCTTCCCCTGTGTTATCGGTACTCCACGGTAACCCTTGAGCGGGTTCTGAGTCCTCTGCCCAAGTATCTGGCCCGGGAACTCGCCTCTATTCCTCAGCTTGACTTGCGCCAGGCGCTCAGACCAGAAGCGGCAAAGCCTGCCGTGCAGACCGAGGCGCCGGTCGGCACGCCAGGCTGCAACGAAAGTCTCAGCCCTTGGAGTTGTTCCAGGCGGAGACCTGTTGGCTCACGTAGCTGCCCAGGCTGTTGAGCTTGCCGACGTTGCTGTCCAGGGTGTTGTACTGCCTGAGCAGGCGCTCTTCAGTTCTGGCGACTCGGCTTTCCAGGCTGGTCATCTGAGCCTCCTGACGCTTGATCTGGCTCCTGAAGCCTTCTGAGCGTCGCTCCAGCAGACCGTTGCTGTCGGTCAAAGCCGTGGTGAGTGAGGTGAAGCGCACCGCGAATCCATCGTTGGCGTCGCCCACCGCGTCAGCCGTGAAGGCCGTGGCCAGGGTGGGAGGGTCGCTGATGGCGCTGGAGAAGCGGGTCGAGTTGACGACCAAGTTGCCGTCGCGCTGGATCTCGATGCCCACCCTGGACAGCGACGAGTAAGTGGCCGACGCGCCGCTGGTGGATTGCAGCATCGACCGCAACTGCTGTTGCAGTGACCGGGTGGCGGTGTCGCCCTGCAGCTTTCCTGCGACCTTCTTCTCCGGGTCGTACTTCGTCTGCTCGGTGATGTAGTTGTTCAGGTCGTTGTACGCCTTGACGAAGTCGTCCACCGCCTTTCGCATCGCCGGCGTGTCGCTGGAGGTGTTGATCTCCACGGGCGAGGCGGACACCTGCTTGAGGGTCAGAGAAACGCCGTCGATCGTTCCGCTGAGCGTGTTGCTGCTGCTGCTGACTGGCAGACCGTTGATGGTGGCCAGTGCGTCGAGTGCAGCAAGCGTCTCGGTCATGGCCCCTGCGGGCACGCCGTCGGGACTGTAGGCCAGGTCATTCAGCGAGGCGTCGCCCGAGCTGGAGATCCGGACGGCGTTTTCTTCGCCCGTCGACACAGAACGGACGACCAGACGCGCGCCCGAGCCGTCATTCACGATCGATGCCTTGACGCCGGCATCGGCGGCATTGATCTTGTCCTTGATTGTCGAAAGACTGTCGCCGGCGGTGATGGCAACGGCAGCCGGCGATGAGCCGCTCTTCGGCGAGAAGTTGGGTGGTGCGCCCGCCGCCCAGGCACCTATCTGGAGCGTCAGCGTGCCTGCGCCGAAGGTGGTGGATGAACTCGCGAATGACGAAGACGCCAGGCTTTGCGACCGGGCGAGTTGCGTCACCGACACGCTGTAGGCGCCAGTGCCCGCCGAACCGGTCACTGTTGCGGAGACTTTGTCAGCGTCGCTGCTGGTGACGCTGGCCTGCGTCCAGGTTCCGGGCAGGGCCAGCTTCTTGGCAGCGTCGCGCAAGTTTGTCGTGTAGCTTTGCAGCAAGCCAAAGGACGACAGGCGCGCCTCCGTGGCCACCTTCTCGAGACCAAGCTTGTCGATGGGGCGGCGCTCGAGAGCCACCAGTTGGTTGACGATCGACTTGACGTCGAGCCCACTTCCTAAGCCTGGTGAGGAGATGCTGGCCATTGCCGATGGTCCACTGTTGGATCTTGATCGTCAGGGACTGCCTTGGAGGTAAGGCGGCGAAGGCCGCATCAGGCTCGAGCGGCCGCGCCAGTAGCGAGGGCGCTGGCCGTCGCACCTGCGGCTGGCCTTGCGCCTTCGCTCTGACGGTCCATCAGCCTCGCAGCAACTGCAGCACCTGCTGCGGCAGCTGGTTGGCCTGGGCCAGCATGGCGGTACCTGCCTGCTGCAGGATC
>CAISJH010000769.1 GCA_903885585.1 uncultured beta proteobacterium | reverse complement strand
TCGGCCTGGGCCGTGCCTGTCAACTGCTCGATGACGCTGCCGAAGTTCACGGTGATCTGCCCCGGTGCCGTGATGCGTGCAGCCGGGGCAGCACCCACATAGCCCCAGGCCCCGGGGCGCAGATCGATCGTGACGCCCTGGGTCAGGCCCGAGGCATCGATGCGGTCCGCGCCTGAGCCGTCCCAGATGAAGTTGGGAGCGCTGGCGTCCACCCGGTAGACGTCGTTGCCAGCTCGGGCGGTTGGGTTCGGGCCGTAGAGGTAGTGCAAGGCCGCCACGTCCAGCGGGCTGAACTTGAGCGCGTATTGCTCCTCGGAGTCGGTGTAGCTCATCACCGTCCAGGCGGTGGCATCCTCCGGGCCAGTGAGGTAAGGGCCGTCGGCCACGTCGCCATCGGCGTCTGGGCCCGAGAAAGGGTGTTTCAGGCCCAGCGCGTGGCCGATCTCGTGGATCAGCGTGAGGGCGGCGTACGTGCCTTCGGCGAACTTGTCGTTGCCAGGTGAGTCCACGTCCAGGAACAGGTCGCTGCCGGACAAGTTCTGCGACGGATACAGGCCGTAGCCCGCCGAAGTGGGCTGCCGGTTGGTGGCGAAGACGATGGTGTTGGGCTGGGCAGGGTTGGTGGTTTCCACAAAGCTCAGGCCGCACAGGCTGGCCACATGGGCCAGCGCCTCGCGCACCCGCCCTGCTTGAGTCGGTGAGAAGGCTTGCCATCCCAGCGCATGGCCCGCGTCCTGGTCGTAACTGGGCAGGCTCGAGGGAAAGCAGTAGCGCATCGTGGCCGGCGTGCCCAGCAGGGCTCTGAATGCCAAGCCGGCGGCGGCGTTGGGCAGCAGCGCGTCAATCCAGTAGGGCAGGGCTTGCACGTTGTCGCCCAGCAGGACGATTTCGATCTCGCGGCTGAACTTCACATGGTCGGTCAGCAGCACCAGGGTGTCCACGCCCCCCTCGTCCACCACGCTGGCCACACGGCTGCCCAGCAGGAAGGTGTCGTTGCCGGTGCCGCCATCCAACGTGTCCGCCCCCGTACCGCTGATCAGGGTGTCGTTGCCGACCCCGCCTTCCAGCCAGTCGTTGCCTGCGCCGCCATCCAGCCGGTCTGACCCTTCGCGCCCGTAAAGCGCATCGTCACCTTCGTCGCCAAACAGCATGTCGCCGTCGACGCTGCCCAGCAGGAAGTCGTCACCCGCATCGCCGTGCAGGGTCTTCGCGCCACTGGAGGGGTAGAACTCGTACGTACCGGACGCCACATCGGTGTAGCCCCCATTGACCTGGTCATTGCCCGGCCCTGCACTGACCGAATCACGGCCGTTGCCGGTGAGGATGAAGTCTTGACCCGCACCCCCGTCGAGTTGATCGTCGCCCTCGCCGCCGGAGAGTTCGTCGTCCTCATCGCCACCACTCAGGACGTCGCTGCCGGCTTGGCCGTACAGGCGATCCTGACCGGCGTCACCCTGTAGGGTGTCAGCGTCACTGCCACCCAGCAGGAAGTCGTTGCCTGCGCCGCCCGAGATCAGCTTGCGGCCAGTGACCGTGAAGAAGCTGTAGGCCCCCGTGGCGGGGTTGTCCAGATACCCGTTGACCTCATCGTTGCCCTCGCCCGCCTCGACGGTGTCCTGGCCGTCCCGGGTAAGGATGCGGTCGTTTCCGCCCAGGCCGAGCAGCAGGTCGTCTCCGTCGCTGCCGGTGAGGGTTTCAGCGTCTGCGGTTCCCGTGAACGTGGGCATGACTGAGGCCTCCTTGGAGGCCGGATGATCTCATCCTCCTGGCGGCAGAGTACCGATGATCTGCACGATCTTGTCGATGGTGGAGACGTCGGTGTCAGGTGTCACGCTGCCGATCACGCCGCGCAGCGTGGCCAGGGTTTCGGTCTCCACGCCCATCTGTTCGGTGAAGTACCGCGCCACGACGAGCTTGGGCGGGGTCAGAGCTCGAAGCCCTCACTCCCCCACAAACACCACAGCCGTCCGTGCCGGCACGGTGAAGCTGCCCGAGCCCGCCTCCCACACCGCCTCCCGCGCCCGTACATCTGCCGCGCCGGCCGCGCGGTGCACGGGGTGCAGCACGAAGGTCTTGCCGGCGAGTGAGGCGTCGCTCACGGTCTGGGGCACTTTGTCGGTGTTGATGAGGTAGACCACTTCCTTGAACCCCGCGCCGGGGTAGCCATTGCCATCGATGCGGGCGGCCACGACCGTGGGCACCTGGGCCGAGCCGGTGTTCAGGAAGCGCAGCCGGGCCTTGATGTCCTCGGCGCTGCGCAGGCGCAGCAGGGTGGTGCTGGCGCGGATCTTCAGCAGGTCGCGGAAGGTGTCGCGCGCCCAGGCGATGTCGCCTGGGGCGGGCTTGATGCCGGTGGATTGCAGCACGGGGCGCATGAGGCCCCAGCTGCTTTCGTTGTCGCTGGCCATGGGCAGGCCCACCCCGAAGGCGTTGTCGGTGTAGGTCCAGTCCAGGCGGTTGAACCAGTCGCCGGCGTCGTAGCTGTTGCGGTCCAGGCTCTTGCTGCGCAGGGTTTCCATGCCGGCGTGGAAGTACGGCACGCCCTGGCTGAAGGCCACCAGCGCTGCGCCCAGCATCTGCACCCGTGCGCGGTCTTCGCGGCTGGTGCCGGCGGGCAGCTTGAAGGCGTTGTTGTCGAAGAGGGTGAGGTTGTCGTGGTTCTCCACGTAGTTCACCACCTCGCCCGGCTCGGTGACGTAGCCCACCGGGCTGCCGCCAGAGCTCATCTGCTCCAACGTGAGGTTGGCGTTCCAGTGCGTGGTCAGCGGGAAGCTGCGGATGGAGCCAGCCAGGCCGGCCTTGATGACGTCGGCCTGCCACATGAGATCGGTGCGAGATCTGCCGCCCCCCAAGGCGTTGGGGTCGAAGTGAAGCCCGTTGATCCAGCCCTGGTTGCTGATGAGCGCGTTGCCACTGTCGCAGCAGCCTCCGCCGCGCACGGCGTCGCGCAGGTAGGGGTTGAAGGTGCCGATGCCGCTGCCGTTCAGGCTGTAGAGACTGGCCTGCACAAAGCGCGCACCATTGGCCACCTCGCCGAAGTTCCAACCCTCGCCCAAGAACTGCACGTCGCGCCCCAGCGTCGCCTTCACGCGGGCCTGCATGCCCTCCATCACGCTGCGCGGCTGGTGGCCCATGATGTCGAAGCGGAAGGAACTGATCTTGTAGTCCCGTGCCCAGGTGAGCACCGAGTCGCTCATCAGGCGAGCCATCATGCGGTGCTCGGTGGCGGTGTTGTCGCAGCAGGTGGAGTTGGTGACGCTGCCCGCTGCGTCCAGCCGGTGGTAGTAGCCGGGCACGATGCGGTCCAGCACCGACTTGTCGCTTTGCCCCGAGGCCGTGGTGTGGTTGTAGACCACGTCCATGCCCACGCGCAGGCCGGCGGCGTGCAGCGCCATCACCATCTGGCGGAACTCGATGATGCGCTTGAAGGGGGCTGCCGCGTCGCTGGCGTAGCTGCCCTCGGGCGCGGTGAAGTGCCAGGGGTCGTAGCCCCAGTTGAAGCAGTCGGTGCTGCGGGTGGCGTTCACGGCCGCCTGCTGGGTCTCGCTGGCTGCCGTGCCCGTGGGGCTGGGTGTGGTGCAGCCCACCTCCGGGATGGAGGCGATGTCGAACACGGGCAGCAGGTGCACGTCGCTCAAGCCGGCGTCGGCCAGCGCCTTGAGGTGCCGCATGCCGTTGGAGCCGGTCTCGGTGAAAGCGAGGTACTTACCGCGGTTGGGCGCACTCACTGTCGCGTCGCTCGCTGAAAAGTCGCGCACATGGAGCTCGTAGATGCTCATGTCGGGCGCGGCCGCCACCTTGGGCGGTGCAGCATTCGCGTCCCACCCCGCGGGCTTCAGCGCGGCCGCGTTCAAGTCCGCCACCACGCTGCGCTGCGAGTTGGCGGTCAGCGCCAGGGCGTAGGGGTCGGTCACCAGGTTGCGCACCAGGCCGACGCCGCGCACGAAGACGTCCACCCCATAGCGGTATGCCGTGCCGTTGAGGTTGCCGGGGCGGGTGGTGCTCCAGATGCCGGTGGCCGGGTCCAGTTGCATCTCGTCCACACTGGCAGCAGCGCCCGTGGACGAGGCGTAGGTGAACAGGCTCACACGCTGCGCCGTGGGCGCCCACAGGCGGAAGTGCGTGGCACCGCCCGCAACCGTGGCCCCCAGCTCCACCCCGGCGTCCATCGCGGCCTCGGCTGCCGCGCCGAAGAGTTCGTCCAGCGCTCCTGGCGTTTGGGTGGTGGTGGCGTTGAGCACGCGGCCGGCGCTGTCTTCCTGCACCAGCACGAGCTGGCGGCGGTGCAGCTCGGGCAGGCGCGGCAGATCGGCACCTGCCACGGACAGCACCGCACCCCCGCCCACCCAGCCAAAGCGCGCTCGGGCCTCTGCGGGTACGGTGCCTGTGAAGGCCTGCAGCGAGAGCACGGCGTCGTGGCCGTTGACGGCCGCGCCCACGCGTGCCCGCACCTGGCCTGCCGCCGAGGCATAGAGCTTGTAAGTGCCGCTGCCTGCTGCCATGGCGGGCCACTGCAACAGCTGGCGGTTCAGCCACACGGCGCGCGCTTCGCGCAGGTTGGAGGTGCCCGCGGGCAGCGCGCCGGCGCTGCCCGGCTCGGCGGTGTAGGTGGTGTCATCACCCTGCACGCGCCAGATCTCGTTGGCCCCACCCACCAGTGTCCAGGCCTGATCGCGGTTGCCGTGGTCCTTGGTGTCGCCTTTGTGGAACAGGTAGCCCACCGTGCCACTGCCGGCCGCCAGTGGCACCTCGAAGACGGCGCCAAAGCTGTCAAAGCGCGCCGGCGCCCAGCCCTGGTTCCAGCCCGGGTCGCGCGCGGCGTTCCAGGTGTGGATCTGCCAGCCGCTGTACTGCCCGTCGCTGCGGCGGTAGTGCACGGTCATGGCCGTGGCGGGCCCAGGCGTGGCGGAGGCCACGCCATCGGCATCCGAGGGCACGGTACGCAAGGTCACGGCATGCCGGGTGCCGCCACCGAGGGCCGAATCCACCAGGGTGGAAAGGTCGCCACTCAGGTCCGTCCCCTCGTTGACGGAGCGGATCACGGCGCGCAGCGTGGACAGGTCGGTGGTGTCCACCTGCATGGTTTCGGTGAAGTGGCGTGCCAGCGTCACCTGTTGGCGCATGCGCTGGGCCGTGGCCGCCCACTGCGCATCGCTTGCCGGCTTGCGTGCCAGGTTGCGGAAGATGGCGTAGGTGATGTCGCCGCGCGTCCAATTCGCGGGTGGCGACAGGGCTGCCACGATGTCGGCCCGGGCCTCGGCCTTGGAGGCCTCGCTGGCGCTGTCGCCCACCACGTTGTCCACCAGCGCTCGCGCAAAGGCCTCGTGGGACAAGGCCTCGGGGTAGGTGTCGGTGAATTGCGCCTTGGTGGTGAAGACGTTGACGATGCGCTGCACCGACATGCCCACCTGGGCCGCCTCCACCAGCTGTCCCCAGTAGGTGACGCCGGGCGCGGCGCCGAAGGCGATGGCGAAGAACTGGTAGAGCTCTTCCTGCGTCTCGGCCGGCACGTTGGCGGCAGCGGCCGACAGCGCAAAACGCCGACCGTCAGCCCCTTGGTCGCCACCGCCGCAGGAGCCCAGCAGGAGTGCGAAGGCGAGACCGAGGGCGGAGAGGAGGGTGCGCAGCGCTTTCATGTTCGAGTCTCAATCTGTTCTGGAGTCACCTCACCACCCACACCACCGCCGACCGTGGTGGCACGGTGAAGCTGGCGCTGGCGGCATCCCAGGCGGCTTGAGTCGCGCGCCTGTCGGCCGCGCCGGGCGCGGCCAGCACGGGGTGCAGCGTCCAGGGTTGGCCGGCGAGCTCGGGCGCAGGAATGCGGTGCGCCACGGTGTCGGCGTTGATCAGGTAGGCCAGCCGGCGAAAGCCGGCGCCGGGGTAGCCCTGGCCGTCGAGGTGTGCGCCCACCACCGCGCCTGAGCCCACCTGCTGCGGCCCGGCGTTCAAGAAGCGCAGCCGAGTCTGGATGTCCTCGGTGCTGCGCAGGCGCAGCAAGGTGGTGCTGCTGCGGATGCGCAGCAGGTCGAGGAAGGCGTCGCGCGTCCAGGCGATGTCGGCGGCTGTGGGCTTGAGCGCAGGGTTGGCCAGGCGCGGGGCCATCAGGGGCCAACTGCTCTCGTTGTCCTGCCGCGGCGGCAGGCCGGTGCCGAAGCCGTTGTCAGTGAAGGTCCAGTCGATGCGGTTGAACCAGTCGCCCGAGTCGAAGCTGTTGCGGTCCATGGACTTGCTGCGCAGCATCTCCTGGCCGGCGTGGAAGTAGGCGATGCCCTGGCTGAAGGCCACCACTGCGTTGGCCAGGTGCTGCACGCGGGCGCGCTCCGCGGTGGTGGTGCTCAGCGGCAGCTTGAAGGCCAGCAGGTCGTACAGGGTCTGGTTGTCGTGGTTCTCGGTGTAGTTCACCACCTCGCCGGGCTGGCTGGCGTAGCCGGCACCCTGGCCGGTGTAGTCCAGCTTCTCCGCCGGCAGCGTCTGCCCGCCCGCGGTGGGGATGGGCACGCCGCGCACCGTGCCGGCCAGGGCCACGCGCACGATGTCGGCAGCGCGCATCAGCTCCTGCGCGCTGCCGGGCGTGCCTGCGGTGCTGGCGCCTCGCGCGGCCTGCACGGCTTCATTGGGCGCGGTGTGCAGCCCGCTCACCCAGCCTTGCCGGGTCACCTGCTCGGGGCCGCTGTCGCAGCAGCCCCCGCCGCGCACGGCGTCGCGCCCGCGGTCGCTGAAGGTGCCGATGCCACTGCCATTCAGCGCGCCCTGTGCCGCCTGCACGAAGCGCACGCCGTCCTTGATCTCGCCGAAGTTCCAGCCCTCGCCAATCAGGTGGATGTGCCGGCCGGCGGCGGTGTCCACGGCGCGCTGCAACTGCTCCATGGCCGCACGCGGCTGGTGCCCCATCAGGTCGAAGCGGAAGGAGTCGATGCGGTAGTCGCGCGCCCACACCACGGCCGAGTCGATCATGAGCTTGCCCATCATCAGGTGCTCGGTGGCGGTGTTGTCGCAGCAGGTGGAGTTGGTCACCCCGCCTTTGGCGTCCAGCCGGTGGTAGTAGCCGGGCACGATGCGGTCCAGCACCGACTTGGGATGCTGACCCGAGGCCGTGGTGTGGTTGTAGACCACGTCCATGCCCACGCGCAGCCCGGCGCGGTGCAAGGCCTGCACCATGCGCCGGAACTCGACGATGCGCCGCCGTCCGTCGGCCGCATCGCTGGCGAAGCTGCCCTCGGGCACGGTGTAGTGCCAGGGGTCGTAGCCCCAGTTGAAGCAGTCGCTGCCCCGCGTCTTCTCCAGCAGCGCCTGCACTTGCGGCCCGCCGGGATGGGCCCGCGCCAACGCGGCGAGGGCGGCGGGGTCCGGCGTGACGCAGCCCTGCTCGGGCACCGAGGCCAGGTCGAAGACCGGCAACAGGTGGATGTCGGTCACGCCGGCGGCGGCCAGGCCTGTCAGGTGCTTCATGCCGTGGGAGCCGGTCTCGGCAAAGGCCAGGTACTTGCCGCGGTGCGCGGGCGGCACGCTCAAGTCGCCCACCGAGAAGTCGCGCACATGCAGCTCGTAGAGCACCAGGTCGGTGGTGGCCAGTACGCGGCGGGGTCGTTCCGTGGCGTCCCAGCCGTCGGGCTTGAGTGCCGGGTCGTCCAGGTCCACCACCAGGCCGCGCTGAGAGTCGGCGTTCAGCGCCAGCGCATAGGGGTCGGTCACCCGGTTGCGCACCAGGCCGCTGCCGCGCACGTGCACGTCCACCAGATAGGTGTAGTGCCGCCCGGCCAGGTCTGCCGGGGCAGCGTGATGCCAGGCGCCCGTGGCGGCATCGCGCCGCATCGGCCTCAACTCGGTCGCGGCTGAGGCGGCGCTCTGGGGGCCGTCGTACAGACAGAGTTGCACCTGCCGGGCGGTGGGGGCCCAGACTTTGAACTGGGTGTGGCGCTTCAGGCCAGGGGTGTGGGTGGCGGCCCCTCCGGTGGTGCCGCCGGGCCCACCGGCTTTCAGCACGGCACCCAGGTCAGGCAGTTCGCCGGCTGCGGCGTACAGCGCATCAAGCACCCCGGCCAGTTGTACGTGTGTGGCGGCTAGCACGCGGCCCATCGCATCTTCACGGGTGAGCAGCACCTGCTCGCGCAGCAAGCCGCTCAGGCGGGGCAGGTCGCCTGGCCGCACCGCCAGGGTGGGCCCCGCGCCAATATGGCTGAAGCGTCGGGTGGCGCTGGTCTCGGCGGGCGCTGGCACCACCTGCAGCGTCAGCGCGCCGTCGCTGCCGGCCACGCGGTCACCCTCGGCCACAGCCAGCAGGCCTTGCCGAGAGTGGTGCAGGCGAAAGCGCCCCTGCGCCGGCACGCCGGCCCAGCGCAAGTGCTGACCATCCAACCAGGCAGCCTGTGCGGTGGTGTGGGCGGCGGACATGGGCAGCGCCTGCTGCAGCACCTGCTCGTGAGGACCGTCGCAGTCCGCCAGACTGGCCGGCCCCAGGCCTGCCGCCTGGACGAGACCTGCCTGCAGCGCACCGGCCGCCAGCAGCGTCAACAGGACCGTGCGGGCCCAGGCCCCAGGCGCGGTGGCGGCAGCACGGCGCTGGCGGACGCTTGGTGAAGCGGGGCAGGCGCTGCCGGGGCATGAAGTCTGAGAAGGCGCAGGCATAGAGGGCCGATCCACGGGAGTGTGGCCCCATGCTATTGGAGGAAAACTACATCGCCAATCCGGGACCCTACCGATGTCCTGGTGTTTGACTGGCGCTTCTTTTCGAGTTTCGGTGGTCCCCGGAGGCCTGGTGGGCTGGGCTGGCGACGACTTCAGGGCTTGTAGTTCGACTACATTTCCAGGCCATCAGTTGTCTCGGAAACCTGGGCCATGAAGCTTCTATCCGTCGGTCTGCTGGCCCTGGCGCTTGCGCCCGCTGCGCTGGGTGCAGCCCCTTTCGACACGACGCCCGTGCCCGAGCGCCGCGCCGCCGCGCACTTGCCTGCGCACTGGGACCGCGGCGCGTTCATGGAGATCTTCGTGCGGGCCTACCAGGACAGCGATGGCGACGGCATCGGCGACCTGCGTGGGCTGATCTCGCGCCTGGACTACCTCAAGGACCTGGGCATCCGCGGCCTCTGGCTGATGCCGGTGACGCGCAGCGCCGACCGCGACCACGGCTACGCCACCACCGACTTCCGCGACATCGAGCCGGACTACGGGACGCTGGCCGACTTTGACGAACTGCTGAAGCAGGCGCACGCGCGCGGCATTGGCGTGATCACCGACTACGTGATCAACCACGCCTCGCACCAACACCCGGCCTTCCAGCAGGCGTTGAAGGGCTCAGGCCCCGACAACCCCTGGCGCGACTGGTTCGTCTGGTCGCAGGACGCTCCCGTGGGCTGGGACATCTGGGGCAAGAACCCCTGGTACCACGTGGCCGCCAAGCCCTGGGAATGGACCGGTGAACCCAAGGACCTGCCCCCCGCCCCGCCCGGCGCGCAGGACTTCTACTTCGGCACCTTCGGGCCCCACATGCCGGACTTCAACATGCGCAAACCCGAGGTGGTGAACTACCACCTGGACTCGCTGCGCTTCTGGCTCAACCGCGGGTTGGACGGCTTCCGCCTCGACGCCGTGCCGCACCTGATCGAGAACAACGCCAAGGACTGGAACGACCAGCCCGAGAGCCGGCGCCTGACCCGCCAGCTGCAGGACCTGATCCGCGCCTACCCGAACCGTGCCGTGGTGTGCGAGGCCACGGCCGAACCGCAGGCCTACGGCGACCCAGCGGTGTGCGGCGGCGCCTTCGCTTTCGGCTACGTGCACCACTTCGTCAAGGCCGCCCAGGGTGAGGCGGCGTCTGTCAAGGAGTTGGCGGCCTACTACCGGCAGGCGCGGCCCACCATGGCCACCTTCGTCTCCAACCACGACCGCTTTGCCGGCCAGCGCCTGTGGGACCAGGTGGGCGGTGACGTGGCGCGCTACAAGGTGGCGGCCGCCGGCTACCTGCTGCAGCCGGGCACGCCCTATATTTACTACGGCGAGGAGGTGGGCCAGGGCGGCGTGACCACCCTGCAGGACGACCTGCCGTTGCGCGCACCGATGAGTTGGGCGCCTGACCGCGCCACGGGCGGCTTCACCCGCGGCACGCCGTTCCGCCCCGTGGCGCCCAACGTGCTGACGCACAACGCCCAGACCCAGGCGCAGGACCCGCGCTCCATCCTGGCTTTCTACAAGGCCATGCTGGCGCTGCGCAACACACGGGCCTCTATCGCACGCGGCAGTTTCGAAAACTCCTTCGCCGACGGCCTGGTGCTGGGCTTCCAGCGCCGGCTGGAGCGTGAGCGCACGGTGGTGCTCATCAACTACGGCACCGGCCTGGCCACTGTGCGCGTCCCCGACCTGCCCGCCGGCCAGGCCCTGCGCAGCGCTTACCCCGCAGGCGGCGCCCTCTCTGCACGTGTGGTGCGCGACGGCAGCGCCACGATCCACCTGGCGCCGCTGTCGGTGCGGGTGTTTGATGTGGGTTCGGCGCAGGGAGCAGAAGCAAAGCCCGCCGCCAAGAAGGGCGCGAAGAAAGCGGCCAAGCCGGGACCTAAGGGCGCAAAGACCAACAAGGCCGCGAAGGGCACCAAGCCGGCGAAGGGGGTAGCAGCCCAAAAATCCTGAGTGAGCGTCAGATGACCCGACTCACCAGCCGGTAGGTGCTTGTGCCCGTTTTCAAGCGTGGGTCAGGGCCGCTACCTGCTCGTGCAATCGGTCTGGTGAGAGCTCCAGCCCGTTGGGCCAGCACAGCGCGCCAGCGTCGATGAAGAAACGGGCGAAATAGACCGGGTCCCGCAGCGGCTCCAGCAGCGGCCCGGTGCGCTTCAGAAGAGCTGTTGCATCCCATGTGCCGCCCAGGCCATCTGAAAACCTCAGTGCGATGAGCCGTTCGCCAAGCAACTTGGCATCAACCAGTTTGGTCATCCTGGTCAGCCCATCCCAGCCCAGCACCAGCACCAGCAGCTGTCTCGAGTAACTGCCCCCTTCCGGCATGGTGGCCAATTACTTTGCGGTGGCCAGTAAACGGTCGAGCACGTATCCGGCGCTCTTTGGGCTATCGAACACCGCGATGTAATCGTAGATGGCTACGAGGTTTTGCGCAGCACCTAGCGTGAGCAAGACAGGTAGGGTCTTGCGGGTCATTCCTGCTGGCCCAGTGCCTGCCGGTGTCTGTCTCACAGCGCAGGCTGATCCGGGAGACGACTCTGTTGTTCAGATAGGCGAACGTGGCCGACGGTGCGGAATAGGGGTGGGCGGCTCGCGCGCCTTGGCGCATGCGGTATGCGGCCGACCGTGGCTCAATGCCCGCCCAACACCGCCTCCAGCGTAGGGGCATCCAGCACGCGGTCGGTCCAGAGGTCAAGCTGGTCGGGCGGTCGCGGCGGGCTAGGAGTGTCACCCAGTCCCCCTACGATCAAGCACCGAGCAGGCGCCTCGTCAGCAGGGATTGCATATCGCGGCGCCCGTCGGCGATCACGAAGACGACGACGTCCTGCTCGCTGACACGGTAGATCAGCCGATAGGGCTTGAAGAACACCTGCCGATAGTCCTTGATGCCCAGCACGAGCAGTTCTCTCGGGTAGCTGCCTCTGTCCGGCAGGGTGGCCAATTGCGCTGCCGTGGACAGCAGGTTGTCTAAAACGTGATTGGCGCTGTGCGGTGAGTCGAAGGCAGCGATGTAGTCGTAAATGGCTTCGAGGTCTTGCTCCGCACCCTGGGTGAGCAAGACACGGTATGCCTGGACCATCAGACAGTGACTTTCTTGGCCTTCAAGCGTGCGACAACTTCTGCAACCGGCTTCACTTTGCCGGCTGCCCATTCCTGTTGGCCCAGTGCCAGCACTTTGAGAAGGGCCAAGGTCTCTTGCGTGGCTTCATAACTGGCCACATCAATGAGTACGGCCTTGGCCTCGCCGTTCTGCGTGATCACCATGGGTTCCCGCTGTTCCTCCAAGGACGACAGGATCTCGGCTGCGTGAGCCTTGAGGTAGCTGATGGATTTGACTTGCGTTGAGTAGCGCATGGTGTGCTCTGGTGAGACCAAATTCGGACCGAATATAGTCGACTTGGGGCTACCATGTTCAGTGGCTGCTTCAGTTGGTAGGTGCAGGCCTTGATCGCAGCACCTCGCCATCATCCACGCCAGCCTCATGCAGCCGCTCCACCAGTGCCGCCCGGTGCGTCAGCACGGCGCGCTGGTTGATGGTGCCCTTGTCGGTGACCTCGCCCACGTCCAGGGACGGTGGCTGGTGCATGACGTGCAGTCGCGCTACGCGTGAGGCGCTGCCGGTGGCGCCTTGCTGCAGGCGGTCCAGCATCGTTTGGAAGAAGGTCCGTACGCAGGGGTGTTGCAGGATCTGCGCGGGGCTGGCATCGGCCGGCAGGCCGGCCAGGCGGCGGCAGTCGTCCAGGCGCGGGAAGACGAGCGCGCCCACCTCGTTGCGGTTCAAGCCCGTGATCACCGCGTCCCACACGCAGGGGTCACCCTCGCGCATGATGCGCGCCCGCAGCGGCCCCACGCTGACAAACGTGCCTGTGGCGAGCTTGAAGTCCTCGGCGATGCGGCCGTCAAAGCGCAGTCCGCGTTGCGGGTCGGCCTCGTCGATCCAGCGCACGGCGTCCCCCGTGCGGTAGAAGCCTTCGTCGTCGAAGGCCTCGGCCGTCTGCTCGGGCGCGCGCCAGTAGCCCGGCATCACGTTCGGCCCCCGAAAGCGGATCTCGGTCTTGCCCGCCGCAGCGTCCCACACCAGCTTGGCCTCCACGCCCGGCACGGGCAGGCCGATGTGGCCCGAGGCGGTGTCCGTGCCCACGGCGAAGGTGCAGGTGGGCGCGGCCTCGGTCATGCCCAGGCCGGTGATCATGCGCAGGCGCTCGCCGATGGCGGCCTCGGCGTGTCGGTCCAGCTCGTCCCACACGGTCTGTGACAGCCCGGCCCCTGCAAACATCATGGCCTGGCAGCGGCGGAACAGGCTGTCGCGCAGCACCGTGTCCTCGCGCATGGCCTGGGCGATCATCTCCAGCCCTTTGGGGACGTTGAAGTACACGGTGGGCGAGATGTCGCGCAGGTTGCGCAGTGTGGGGCCGATCGCCTCGGGCGTGGGCTTGCCGTCGTCGATGTAGAGCGTGCCGCCGTTGAAAAGCGTCAAGCCCACGTTGTGGCTGCCGCCGAAGACGTGGTTCCAGGGCAGCCAGTCCACCAGCACCGGGGGCTCGTCGGCCAGGAAGGCCAGGCTCTGGCGCAGCATCTGCTGGTTGGCGCAGAGCATGCGGTGCGTGGTCGTCACCCCCTTGGGCATGCGCGTGGAGCCCGAGGTGAACAAGATCTTCACCACCGTGTCCGGGCCCACGCTGGTGTGGGCAGCCTCCAGGGCCGGGCCGGGTTTGGTCTGCAGCAGCTCTGCGAAG
>CAISJH010000768.1 GCA_903885585.1 uncultured beta proteobacterium | reverse complement strand
GCAAGCACGTCGCCATAAGCCTGCAACGCCACCTGCGCGCCGGGCCGATGGACGATGCGCACCCAGTCGCCGGTGTTCACCTGCGCGATGAACTGAACCCAGGCCTGCCCCATGCGCCGCTGCAACTCCCCCGGACCCCAGCCCTGCGGCGGCTGCGCACTGCGCGCCTTCACTTGCGCGGGCGCAAAGAACAAAGTGGGGCGCGGGCCGGGCAGGTCGCGGGCCGAGCCGAGTGACTCCCAGTGCGTGCCGCCGATGGAACTGCTGAACTTGAGCGCATCGGCAAAGTGCGTGTGGACCTGGCGGCGCAGCTCCGCGTTGCCCCCAAAGTCCACGTACACCGTGGCGGTCTGCGCCTGCAAGGCAGGCAGTTGCTCGTAGGTCATCACCGCGCCATAGCAGCCCAGCGAGCGCACAAAGTCCGCATGCGCAGCCGAGGTCAGGCCCACGACGCGCGGGGCCCCCGGCAGGTGGCAGCGCTGGGCCAGGCAGTAGGCCGTGCTGATGGCCGTCTTGCTCGAGGCGCTGGACAGCAGCAACTGCTCCGCGCCAAAGAACGCGTTGTCGCCCAGGAAGTCGTCGAGCAAAAAGGCGGTCAGGAACAGCGGCCGCAAGACAGCTTGCAGCCCTTCCAGCTCGGGCCGCCAACCTGGGTCGGCGTCGCAGAAGAGGTATTGGTTGTAGACGGCAGCCAGCGCCTGCCGGTGCGCAGCCCCATCGATGAAACCGGACGCCGAGACCCTGGAAGGCGCCACCACCAGATGCGTGCCCGCAGGGTAGTAACCCCAGACCCGCCGGCCGGGCTCAAGGCCCGGCACCAGCGACTCGGCCACAGTGGCAAAGCCCCACACCGGCAGGCAGCCCAGTGCGGGGTGGGCATCCGCAGCCGCTTCCTGCGGGCTTGCAGGAAAGAATTGCCAGTACTTCATGGCCTCGCCAAATGCGGCGTAGGTGATGTTGTTGGCCGTGAGCGCGAAGGCCTCCACCGCCAGGCGCACCTGCCCCGGCTCCAGGGGGCGCTGGGCCGGCGCGTCGGGGTCTGGCCCCAGATGGGCTTGGCCGAGCGCTTGCCGCGTGATGAAGAGGCGTTGACCCTGATCGCTCATGAATTGCTTTCTGGTGTGTGAGCGAAGTGTCGCCGCTGTGCACGGCCGGTCATGAGGTCTGCAGGGCCCCCTGAGCAGGAGCCTGCAGCCCAACCGTCGCTGCCTGGGCAAAGCTCTTGGCCCAAGCGTAGTCGGCCTTGCCGGCGGGGCTGCGGCGGATGCGTTCGGTCATCACCACCGTGCGGGGCACTTTGTAACCCGAGAGATGGGCGCGGCAGACGCGGTCGAACTCCGCACGATCAAACACCTGACCGGGCTCGGCCTCCACCACGGCCGTCACACGCTGGCCCCAGCGCTCGTCCGGCAGGCCCACCACCAGCACGTCGCGCACACCAACGCAGCGGCGCGCGGCCTCCTCCACCTCTTCGGGGAAGACCTTCTCGCCGCCGGTGTTGATGCAGCCCGACCCGCGGCCCAGCACCAGGAAGTCGCCGTTGTCGTCAATGCGCGCCCGGTCACCGGTCAGGACCCAGAGGCGCCCGTCGATGGTGACAAAAGTCTCGGCGGTCTTCTTCGGGTCACCGAAGTAGCCCACGGGCGTGTCACCCGTGCGCGCCAGCGTGCCCTCGTCGCCCGGGGCGGTGCGCTGTTGGTGAGCCTCGTCGATGATGGCGAGATCCGGGCGCGGCGTGATGCGG
>CAISJH010000767.1 GCA_903885585.1 uncultured beta proteobacterium | reverse complement strand
CCACGCGGTCCACCAGACGGTCCAGGGCTTGGTAGTCCAGCAGCCACTGCCCGTCACCGAGGGCCAGGGCCTGCGGCTGCCGCCGGGCCACGTGCCGCAGGCGGTCGGTGAGGGTCTCGAAAGGGGACATCGGCGCCGACTACATGCGTCAGGTCACCCACTCGCAGCGCCCGCGCCCCGTGGCCTGGCCGCGGAAGTCGCTGGTCCATTCCAGGGACTCGAGGTCCAACTGGATGCGCTCGTTGTCGAGAGCGGTGGCCAGCAGTTGGCCCTGCGCCGACACAGCATGCGGCCGCAGCCCGTCGATTTCCAGGCTCATGAAGAGCTCTCCTTCCCAGCGGACGGTCACCCGTCGTTGCCAGGAAGCTCGTTGCGGGAGGTAGGCCACGTCACAAGTCATCATGCGCAGGCCCGCGCCTTTGCCTGCCCCCGGCGCGTCCAGGTCCTGCCCGCCGGCGCGGGCCCACAGCCAGCGCAGACCGGCGGCAATGTCGATATCGGCCCGGCCGCCCACCGCCGTGGGGGTCTCCAAGGCGTGCAGCCCGCTGCCTCGCTGAGCCACTCCGAAGGAAAAGACGTATGCGGGCTCCTGGCCCATGCGCAGGTCGGTGATGCGCACGAGGCCCTGGCGCTCGTCCACACGGAAGAACCCGCGGCTGAAGGCCTGGATGTGCTGCACCGCAGGCAAGGACTGCACCTCGCGGTGGAGGTCAGGGTCCAGCGGATAGGCGCTGAAACGCACAGCCCGACCGCGGTCGGCCAACGAGTAGAAACCTTCCTCGTAATGGGTGGGGTGCATGACCACGACGCGCCAGAGCACGGTGTTGAACGCGGTGGGGGTGACCAACACCCGATCGGCAGCCACCACCTCCCCTCGCGCGGCCAGTTGGCGGTGCACCAGGCCGGCCACGTGGTGCTGGGCCGCCGCTGACCAGCCCAGGTACGCCGTGGACAGCAGGAGCCCCGCCAGGTTCCACCGCCCTCGGCCAGGGCCTCGACCAAGCAGCACCGCAGACAGCCCCATCAAGAGCGGCAAGGTGTAGAGCGGATCGATGATGAAGATGCTGCCCACACCGTAAGGCTGGCTGGAGAACGGCAGGGCCAGGCGGGTTCCATAGACGGTCATGGCGTCCAGCAGGGCGTGGGTCACCAGCACCAGCCACACGGTCAGGAGCCATCGCAGGAAGTCGCCTTGTCCGGCCGAAGCGGCAGCAGGCAGTGCTGCCGCAGGCCCGGCACCGACGGGCTGCTGAACGCTCACCCCAGCCGCAGAACCGCCTCGGCGCATCCACCAGGCGATACCGGCTGCCAGCGGCAGCGCCGCCAGGGACTGCCAGAACACGGCATGAGTTTCGGCGCGGTGCAGCACCATGTTCAGCACCGGATCACCGTGGTCGATCAGCGCGTCCAGGTCCGGCAGGGTGCCCAGCACGCCGCCCAAAAGTGCTGCCTTCCAGGCGGCGGTACGGCGCCCCATCACGGCCACGCTGACGGCGGCGCCCAGTGCCAACTGCGACAAGGAATCCATGGGTCGCATCATAGGGAGGGGGCAAAGTCCCTCAGCCGGTGCTGGAGCACCTGGCGAGGTTGGGGCGTTACGATGATGCGGATGAAGAAAACGCAAGCCCGCAGCCGGAGCGCGCTCATGGACTCTGAGGGGGGCCCCCTCGGGGCCCTCCTCGCTTCACCCATGAGAGGCCTCCTCGCTGCCACCCTGCTCGCGGGCCTGCTGACCAACCCGCTCACCGCGGCGGCACAGTCACCGAAGTCTTGCCCCGGCGGTGCCGTGCGGCTCGTCGTACCGGTGGCCCCTGGCGGCCCGATGGACCGGCTGGCGCGCAGCTTGGCCGAGCGGCTGACGGTCTCACGCGGCCTGCCCCACGTGGTGGAGAACCGCTCAGGCGGCATGACCATCCTCGCCTGGGATGCCGTGGCCAAGGCAGCACCTGATGGCTGCACCCTGCTCATTGCCAGCACCAGCGGTCGCACGGTGCTGCCGTTCCAGGTCAAGCTGCCCTATGACCCAGCGCGGGACCTGCTGCCGGTGACCCCGCTGGCCGATGTGCCCCAACTCTTTGTGGCGCACCCTTCGACCCGCATGAAGTCGCTTGGCGATCTGGTGGAGCGCGCTCGACAGGATCCCCAAGGGGTGTCCATGGCCATTCCGTCGCCCGGTGCGTTGACGCATCTGGCCGCCGTGGCCTTGCAGCGCGAAGCCGGTATCCGGCTGGTGGAAGTGCCCTACCGAGGTGGCGCGCCTGCGGCGCTGGCGGTGCGTGCCGGCGAGGTGGCCGCCATGTCGGCCGACGTAGGCGCGGTATTGCCCCTGGTGCAGGCCGGTGAACTGGTGCCGCTGGCCACCGCCAGCGCGCGGCGCCTTCCACAGTTACCCCAGGTGCCCACCGTGGCGGAAGCCGGGTTCGGTGATCTGGAGGCCGTCAACGTCTACGCCATGTTTGCACCGGCAGGTCTCCCGCCTGCCGCTCTGCGTGCCCTCCACGCGGAGGTGGAGGCAGCCCTGCTCCAGCCCGAGATCCGCCTGCCGCTGCTGGCCATCGGCATGGTGCCGCGGACGGCCACGCCGGCCGCCTTTGCGGCGGAGTTGACCGAGCAGGTACGTCGTTTGGAGCCCCTGGCCCGCCAGGCCGCGCAAGCCGGCCTCTGAAAGCCGCAGATCTCTGACAAGAGAGTCGGCAGGTGCTGGGCGCCTTCACTCCGGCTCAATCTTCGCCGCCTTGATGACGTCGCCCCAGCGCCGGATTTCGCTGGCGAGCAGGGCCTGCAGTTCCGCCAGTGAACTGGCCTGCACCTGCATACCCAGCCGACCCAGCTTGTCCTGAACCTCGGGAGAAGCCACCGCGGCTCTCGCGGCACGGTTCAGTCGCTCGACCACGGCAGCAGGCGTCCCTGCAGGCGCGGCCAGCGCGTTCCAGGAAGCGACGTCATAGCCTGCGATGCCCTGCTGCTGCACAGTGGGCACCTGGGGCAAGGACGGGTTGGGGCGCTGGGAGGTCACCGCCAACGCCTTGACAGCGCCGGCCTGCACCTGAGGAACCATCGGACCGGCAATCTCAAAGGCCAGGTCGATCTCCCCGCTGCGCAATGCCGCCACCACGGCGGGGCTGCCCTTGTACGGCACCACCAGCATGTCGACGCCCGCCACCGTCTCGAAGAGCTTGGCGCTCAGATGCTGGGTGCTGCCCGGGGCGATGGTGCCGACATTGAGTTTGCCCGGGTTGCTTCGGGCAAAGGCCACCGCGTCGCGCAGGGTCTCGAAGCGCGACGCCGCCGGTGCAAAGATACCGAGATCGAACGTGCCCAGCAGACTCACCGGCACGAAGTCCTTCACCGGGTCGTAAGGCAGCTTCTTGAACAAGCCGACGCTGACCGCATTGCCGTTGCTCATCAGCAGCAGCGTGTGGCCATCGGGCGCCGAACGCGCCACCGCCTGGGAAGCCACGATGCTGCCAGCGCTCGGCCGGTTCTCCACCACCACAGACTGCCCCAAGGTGCGGCCCATGTGCTCGGCCACGGCCCGCGCCGTGATGTCGGCAATGCCCCCTGGACCGAAGGGCACCAACAACGTGATGGGCTTGACCGGAAACGCCTGCGGCGCTGTCCCGGTCTGCGCTCGCGACCGGGTGGTGACCGCCATCGCGGTCAGAAGGGCCAAGGCCGAGCGGCGATGGAGCGGGGTCCAGCGGTTCATGGATTGATCCTCGAGGCAGTGGGACTCGTGCCTGGCAGTCCTGGTGCAGTTGCGGGCATTGTCGGCCGCGTGCGGCCGGACGGGCGCTCCAGGACGTTGCGCCAGACCCGCTCGTTATCATCCGCCGCATGGCCCAGCCTGACACACCGCCTCACCGGCAAGAGGCCGCCTCCGGGGAGCACGCACCGGGCTCCTCAACCGCCCGAGCGGCCGGCTGGATGGCCGGTTGGCTGTTGACGATGACAGCCATTGCGGTAGCCGGCCGTGAAGCCACACGCGAGTTGTCGGTCTTCCAGGTGATGCTGCTGCGCTCGCTGATCGGGCTGATCGTGCTGTCGCCCCTGGTTCATGCGGCGGGCGGACTGCGTGCCATGCGAACGCAGCGCCTGATGAACCATGGCCTGCGCAACATGGTGCACTACGCCGCACAGTACGGCTGGCTGGCCGCGCTGGCACTCATCCCGCTGGCTCACGTGGTGGCGCTCGAGTTCACCATGCCCATCTGGACGGCCCTGCTGGCCAACGCTTTTCTGAGGGAGCGGTTGGATGCACGCAAGATCATCGCCATCGCCCTGGGTACCGCGGGCGTGGTCATCATCGTGCGCCCCGCAGACGGGGCCGTGTTCAGCCTGGGCCATGTGATCGCGCTGGCGGCGGCCGTGGGGTTTGCAATCTCGGTCACCATGGTCAAGTCGCTGACGCGCACCGATACGGCCACACAGCTGATGTTCTGGATGCTGGTGCTGCAGTCGGTGATCGGCGTGGTGCCGGCCATCGCCCACTGGCAGACCCCCGTGGGCATGCAATGGGTCTGGATTCTTGTGGTGGGCATCTGTGGCACCTGTTCTCACTACTGCACGGCGCGCGCCATGGCCCTTGCCGAAGCCACCGTGGTGGTGCCCATGGACTTTCTGCGTCTGCCGTTGACGGCGCTCGCCGGCTGGGCCCTTTATGCGGAGCGATTCGATCTGGCCACGATGATCGGCGCGGCCATGATCCTGAGTGGCAATGCCATCAACCTCCGAGCCCCACGGACTGTGTCGCGTACCACGCGACCCCCGCAGGATTGAAGCGCCGCGCAGCTCCCCAGCACGGATTTCCACCCACCAATGAACAGTCGCCGACCCAGGCCAAGCCAGCGATGAAGCACGCTTTGCAGGAACCCATGGCGCCCCTCCACGCGGGCACGCTGGACACAGACGCTGCTGCACGTCTGCTGTGGACGTACCGCGAGACCGGCGAGCCGCTGCAGGCCCTGCCGCCCGCGCTGAGACCGGCCGACCGCGGAGCGGGGCATGCCATCCAGGCCCGACTGCCCGCTGTGACGGGCCGCAGCGTGGTGGGCTGGAAGATTGCGGCCACCAGCGTCGCCGGGCAGGCCCACATCGGCGTGAGCGGCCCGCTGGCTGGGCGGGTGCTTTCCGGCCTGGTGGACAGTGACGGTGACACGGTGTCGCTGGCGGGCAACCGCATGTGCGTCGCCGAGCCGGAGTTCGCATTCAGGCTGGGCCGCGAACTGTCACCCCGCCCTTTGCCCTATTCGGTGGCCGAAGTGCTGGAGGCCGTGGATGCCCTGCTGCCTTCCATCGAGGTGCCCAACTCCCGCTTCATCGACTTTGCCCGCGCTGGCGAGCCGCAGTTGATCGCTGACGATGCCTGCGCCCACCGCTTCGCCATCGGCGCCCCCGCACCGGTCTCATGGCGCACCACCGACCTGCGTGTGCACCGCGTACGCGCCGAGGTTCGCAGCGCGGACGGTAGCTTGCGCCTCGAGCGAGAAGGGGACGGCAGCGCCGTGCTCGGTGATCCGCGGGTGGCCTTGACCTGGTTGGTCAACGAACTGTCGGCCCTGGGCGTCTCGCTCGAACCCGGGCAGTTCGTGTCCACCGGCACGTGCATGGTGCCGCTGGAGGTGCAACCGGGCGATCGGGTCGAGGTGAACTACGGCACCCTGGGGCGGCTGGGCATCAGCTTCGGCCCCTGAGTTGAACCTTGGGTGGGTGTGGACAATCCCCCACCATGCCCGAACAACCCCGCGACCCTCTTCACGGCATCACGTTGGCCCAACTGGTGGAGGCCCTGGTCGCCCATTTCGGATGGGCCGAACTGGGGCGGCAGGTACCCATACGCTGCTTCACCCACGAGCCCAGCCTCAATTCGAGTCTCAAGTTCCTGCGCCGCACGCCCTGGGCGCGTGAGAAGGTCGAAAGCCTGTACCTCTTCATGCGCCGAGAACAGGCCAGGCAACAGCGCGCAGCAGGCAAGACGTGATGCTGCGTCCGGCAGCGCCACCGATACCGCGGCTCTACACCTTTCGCCGCTGCCCTTACGCCATGCGAGCGCGCATGGCATTGCTGCAGGGTGAGAGGTATTTCGAGTCGGTGGAGGTCGTCCTGCGCGACAAGCCGGCCGCCTTGCTGGCCTTGTCGCCCAAAGCCACGGTGCCGGTGCTGCATCTGCCCGATGGCAGCGTGCTGGAGGAAAGCTGGGACATCATGCGTTGGGCCCTGAACGCCCCAGACTCGCAAGGCTGGTGGACTCGGTCGCAATCGCCCGCCAACCTGGAGCTGGTGCAGCGAAATGACGGCGACTTCAAGCGCCACCTGGACCGCTGGAAATACCCCGGGCGCCACGCCGATGACAGCCTGCCACCAGAAGCTCATCGCGACGCCGCCAGGGCAGTACTGCTGGAGCCGTTGGAGGCACAGCTGCGTCAAGCGCCCTACCTGGGCGGCGACACACCCTGCGCCACCGATCTGGCGGTGATGCCGTTTGTCCGCCAGTTTGCTGCGGTGGACCCGGACTGGTTTGCCGCGCAGAGCCTGCCCGCCCTGCAGTCTTGGCTGCGCGGCTGGCTGGCCAGCCCGCTGTTCCTCACCTGCATGCTCAAGTTTCCGGCACTGGCGACGAAGTCAGCCTCTGCCTGAGTGGCCAGGGGCTGCCGTGCAGCTTGTACGGCTCGGGGTGTGCTGTTTGCCCTTATCGGCGTCACCTCCGAGCCTGACCGGTCATCCTGAGCGAAGCCGGCCTGGCACTCCGCCAAGCGGTTGCCGGGCCGCCAGGCCAGATACGAAGCAACCAAAAGCCTCGAGCAGCGGCGCCGCGTCGAAAGACGGGCCCTCCAACATCGCCAGCGCCTGCACGGTGGCTTCCAGGGTGGAGACCTGGTCGGCTCGGCGTGCCGCGCGAATCGCGCGGTAGCAGGTGGGTGCAGGTGCATCCAGCGAGAGCCGCTGCAGCGCGGCCAGCGCGGGATGCTCGAGCAACATCCGCAGGCTCTTGCGCCACGTCGCGTCGATGACCACGAGACGCACCGGCACGCCCCCTGCCACTTCAAGCCTCGACGGTGCGGGGGCCGCAGGCACATCTGGATAAAGGAGCCGCGTGTCTCGTCCGGGTCGATGCAGCAGCGCCGCCAGTTCCTCGGGCGCAAAGCGCTCGCCGACGACCACTTCGCAACGCGCCAGGGACAGACGCAACATCGCCACACTGTTCTTCGGCTGCCGCTGCTCCTGAGGATGTTGCAACACCAGCACCTCGGTGCGATGGGGCGTGGGCCGCACCAGCGTGCAAAGACAGGTCACCCGAGGGCGCAAACAGCGGCCGCAGGTCGCGCGGCGGGGAACAGACTCAACTTTCACATGCCCATGGTCGCATGCCTGATCTTCGGCCTCAGCGCGGCGGTGTCGAGGCGCTGATCACGGTGCGGATGCCGTCGCCCAGGAGTCGGCGGCACCTGCCGATGGCCTGCCATGCCCTTCAGGACCTGGGCGAGATGCACAGCATGTGGTGGCCTGGGTGTTGCCCCAAGCGGAAACCGGACACCAAGGCTTCCACTGGTCGCTGCAGACGGCTGCCGCAGGGCTGGAGCTGGGTCTGGTGATCTGCGCTGCGCTGGCCCGTCTAGTGGCTGACTGAATGACCGATCCATCCCAGCGCGTACCTGGGGTAGCTTTGGCCGTTGGAGCCGACCGAACCTCGGACCGGCCCGCGCGTGCGAGACTCAATCTACAGACCCCTGCCCGCCCTGCTCCGCAAACCCTGCAACCGTCGTATGAACCTGAACGCCGACTTCTCACGCCGCGTGGTCTGCCACGCCGCCGACGCCGTCTGGGTCGATTCGCCTGCGGGCGGCGTGCAGCGTCGCATGCTCGACCGCGTCGGCTCCGAAGTGGCACGCGCCACCAGCCTCGTGCGCTACGCGCCAGGCTCGCGCTTTGCCCGCCACGAGCACGGCGGCGGCGAGGAAATCCTGGTGCTCGAGGGTATCTTCGGAGATGAGACGGGGGAGTACCCCGCGGGCACCTACCTGCGCAACCCGCCCGGCAGCGCACACGCGCCGTATTCGCGCGAGGGTTGCCTGTTGTTCGTCAAGCTGCGCCAGTTCGCCCCAGGCGACACCGCCACGGTGCGTGTGGACACCCAACAAGCCCCCTGGCGCCCAGGGCTCGTGCCCGGACTGAGCGTCCTGCCACTGCACGGCCACAACGGCATCGACACCGCGCTGGTGCGCTGGGCGCCGGGCACGCGCTTCAACGCCCACACCCACCCCGGCGGTGAGGAGATCCTCGTGCTCGAGGGGGTGTTTTGCGACGAAGCGGGCGAGTACACCCGCGGGACTTGGCTGCGCAGCCCGCGCTGGAGCCGCCACGCGCCGTTCACGGGCCCTGAGGGGGCCCTCATCTACGTGAAGGTCGGGCACCTCGGAGCTGACCTGGACAGCGCCAACCTCGGGCCCGGTGGGGTTGCCTGGCCTGGCGTTGCCCTGCAGTCCCAGGAGTGAACCTGGCACCCAGCCGGTCAGGAAACCAAGCGTTTCTGTGGCAGTGGCCCAGGCACCATGGATGCAGATCGGCGCTGCTGATGTCGAGCGCTGACGCTCAGTACTGAGACCACTCGCTGCCCTCAGACCCAGCCCTGACGCCACAGGCTCGTATCCCGCAGTTCACGCCAGGCAATCCGACTCACCTTGCCGCTGTAGACCGCCTCGATCTCGATCCACTCGATCTTGGCAGTAGCGGTCATTTGGCGTGGCCTGCGGGCGACCTTGACGTCGGCTTCAAGTTGAGAGCGGGTTGCAGTCGCAGGCTCGGTCACTGCAGCCGCCGTCGGCACTTCGAGCGCCTCGGGCTCAATCACCTTCGTGACCACGAAGTGCTTCTGCCGGGCCACGGGCCGGACCGCGGTCCACTTGGTGAGCAGGAGCTTCTTGGGATGCACGGGGTTCATGAGCGGTACTTTGCCAGTTCCGGGCTGACGCGGGCTCGCGACGGGTTCTCGCCAAGGTGAACAGGCAGAGGAGACTGGAACAGCGTCGGGCGATGGCCGCTGCGATCCGCGGTGCTGCGCAAACGGGTCCTGTTCGTTGATTCGCACCCAGCACACATAAGCCTAAACGGCCTGCGCGAGGACTGACAAGTGCGCTCAGCCACAGTCCGCTGACAACAGGTCATCGCGTTGCCCTGTTGGCTCAAGTCAACTGCCCTACGATGTCGGCCGCCATGTCCGCCTCCATCACCACCGCCGAACTTCTGACCGGCGACTTCTCTGCCCACACCCCCATGATGGCGCAGTACCTGCGCATCAAGGCCGAGCATCCCGACACGCTGGTGTTCTACCGGATGGGGGACTTCTACGAGCTGTTCTACGACGACGCACGCAAGGCGCACCGCCTGTTGGACATCACGCTGACCACGCGCGGGCAGTCGGGCGGTGAGCCCGTGGTGATGGCCGGGGTGCCGGTGCACTCGGTGGAAGGCTACCTGGCGCGGCTGCTGAAACTGGGCGAGTCGGTGGCCGTGGCCGAGCAGGTGGGCGATGTGGCCACGGCCAAGGGGCCGGTGGAGCGCAAGGTGGTGCGCGTGGTGACGCCTGGGACCGTGACCGATGCCGAGCTGCTGGCTGACCGGGCCGACAGTCTGCTGCTGGCCGTGCACCGACAGCGAGTGACCTGGGGCCTGGCCTGGCTGGGCGTGGCCAGTGGCACCTTAGGGATGACCGAGTGCGGTGAGACGGAGCTCGCCGGCTGGCTGGCCCGCCTGGCCCCGGCAGAGCTGCTGCACGACGGCAGCGAGATGCCCGAGGCGCTGCGAAGCTGGCGCGGCCCAAAGACGGCACGGCCCGCGTGGCAGTTCGAGACAGCGCTGGGCGAGCGCAAGCTGTGCGCGCAATTGAAAGTGGTGTCGCTGGCCGGGTTCAACGCGCAAGACCTTCCAGTGGCGCAATCCGCGGCCGCCGCACTGCTGAGTTACGCCGAACACACGCAGGGACAGGCACTGAACCACCTGCAGGGCCTGACGGTGGAGGGGGCATCTGACCTGATCGACCTCCCTCCCACCACCCACCGTAATCTGGAGCTGACACAGACGCTGCGGGGCGAAGACGCGCCCACGCTGCTGTCGCTGCTGGACACTTGCCGCACCGGCATGGGCAGCCGGCTGCTGCGGCACTGGCTCACCCACCCGGGCCGCGCGCGCACAGCGGCCATCGAGCGCCACACCGCCGTGACCGCGCTGGTGGCGGCAGGCTTCGAGCCCTTGCGCGACGCGCTGCGCCACGTCAGCGACGTGGAGCGCATCACCTCGCGCACGGCGCTGCGGCAGGTGCGGCCCAGAGAGCTGGCTGGGCTGCGGGCGACACTCGCACTGCTGCCGGCGCTGCGCGCGTTGGTGCCGGGGAGCGAGACTGCCAACGGCACCCCCGAAGCCGGGGCCCAGGCGTCCGGCCCTCCAAGCGACGCGGCATCGGTCCACCCCCCCCTGCTTCAGCGCCTGTGCCAGGCCCTGAGCCTGAACCCGGACGTCGCCACCCCGCTGACCGCCATTGCCGATGAACCCGCGGTGCTGTTGCGCGACGGCGGCGTGATCGCGCCCGGCTTCGACGCGGAGCTGGACGAGCTGCGCGGCATCGCCACGAACTGCGATACCTTCCTCGTCGATCTGGAGCAGCGCGAGCGCGCGCGCACCGGCATTGCCAACCTGCGGGTCCAGTACAACAAGGTGCATGGCTTTTACATCGAGGTCACCACCTCGGGCCTGGACCGTGTGCCTGAGGACTACCGCCGGCGCCAGACGCTGAAGAACGCCGAGCGCTTCATCACCCCCGAGCTCAAGGTGTTCGAGGACAAGGCCTTGTCGGCACAGGAGCGCTCGCTGACCCGGGAGAAGTGGCTGTACGAGCAGGTGCTGGACGCCTTGCAGCCCCACCTGGGCACGCTGGGCGCCCTGGGCCGGGCGCTGGCTGCGCTGGACGCGTTGTGCGCCCTGGCCGAACGTGCTGCCACGCTGGGCTGGACGCGCCCGGACTTCGTGAACTACCCCTGCATCGAGATCGAGGATGGACGCCACCCGGTGGTGGAACAGCGCCTGCGCGAAACCGGCGGGCCGGACTTCATCGCCAACGATTGCCGCCTGGACGCCCGCACCCGCATGCTGGTGATCACCGGCCCGAACATGGGCGGCAAGAGCACCTTCATGCGCCAGGTGGCCTTGACCGTGCTGCTGGCGTCCATGGGCAGCTTCGTGCCCGCGCGCGCTTGCCGTCTGGGGCCGGTGGACGCCATCCACACCCGCATCGGCGCGGCAGACGACCTGGCCAACGCGCAGTCCACCTTCATGCTGGAGATGACCGAGGCGGCAGCCATCGTGCACGGCGCCACCGAGCACAGCCTGGTGCTGATGGACGAGATCGGCCGCGGCACCAGCACCTTCGACGGCCTGGCGCTGGCCTCGGCCATTGCCACGCACCTGCACGACCGCTGCCGCGCCTTCACCTTGTTTGCCACGCACTACTTTGAGCTGACCGAGTTCCCGGCCCAGCACGGGCGCGCCACCAACGTGCACGTCAGCGCAGCGGAGAGCGGGCATGACATCGTGTTCCTGCACCGCATCGAACCCGGCCCGGCCAGCCGCAGCTACGGCGTGCAGGTGGCGCGCCTGGCCGGCATGCCGGCCTCGCTGGTACGCCAGGCCCGCACCACGCTGGAGGCATTGGAGGCCCAGCAGCAGGCCCACGCCGCGCAGGTGGACCTCTTCGCTGCGCCGCCCACCCCACCCCCGACCGTGGCGCCCACCCCGGTGGAGGACGCCCTGGACACACTGGACCCTGATAGGCTCACCCCCCGCGAAGCGCTGGACGCGCTGTACCGACTCAAGCACCTCCGACAGAACACCCCGTCATGACCTACTGTGTGGGCATCCGCCTGGATGCCGGCCTCGTCTTCCTGTCCGACTCGCGTACCAACGCTGGGCTGGACGCCATCAGCACCTTCCGCAAGATGATGATCTACGAGCGGGCCGACGACCGCTTCATGGTCATGCTCTCGGCCGGCAACCTGAGCATCAGCCAGAGCGTGCGCGAGATCTTGCAGGTGGAGAAGGTCGACCGCGGCCCACACGAGGAGCCGCTGACCATCTGGAACGCCACCAGCATGTTCGACGCCACCCGCGTGCTGGGCAGCGCCGTGCGCCGGGTGTACGAGCAGGACGGCGCCTCGTTGCGCGCCGCGGGCATCGACTTCAACTCCAGCATGATCTTCGGCGGCCAGATCAAGGGCGAGGCCATGCGCATGTTCCTGGTGTACTCGGCCGGCAACTTCATCGAGGCCACGCGCGAGACCTGCTTCTTCCAGGTGGGCGAGAGCAAGTACGGCAAGCCCATCCTGGACCGCGTGCTGACGCCCGCCACACCGCTGGACGAGGCGGCCAAGTGCGCACTCGTCTCCATGGACTCCACGTTGAAGTCCAACCTCTCGGTGGGCCTGCCGCTGGACCTGCTCATCTACCGCGAAGGCGAGTTCCGAAGCGACCGCGTGGTGTGCGTCGACGAGCACAACCCCTACTTCCGCATGATCCGCAGCACCTGGGGCCAGCGCCTGAAGGAGGTCTTCGAAGACATCGAGGACCCGCGCTGGGACGGGGGCCAGGCCGAGCACCCCTTGATGACCCCCAGCGATCGCTTCGAGCCCATGCGCAAGATCGCCCACCCGTCCGAGCGCATCGTGTGAGCAGCGCGTCTGCTGCGGCTGGCGTCATCGACCTGCCACCCGACGCCCCGCGCAGGGGCACCCTGGTCTTCAGCCACGCCAACGGGTTCCCGGCCGGCACCTACCGGCGTCTGTTCCAACGGTGGCAAGCCGCCGGCTGGCGCGTGCTGGCGCTGGAACGCTTCGGGCACGATCCCGCCTATCCCGTCACCAGCAACTGGCCTCACCTGCGCGACCAACTCATCGCCCTGGTGGACTCTCAAGTTCAGCGTGGCGGGCCGGTCTTCCTGGTGGGCCACTCGCTGGGTGGCTACCTGAGCCTTCTGGCGGCCTGT
>CAISJH010000766.1 GCA_903885585.1 uncultured beta proteobacterium | reverse complement strand
CGTGCAGGCCGCAGAGGGCACGCTGCACTACGCCGACATCGTGCGCGCGCTGGACCGCAGCTTGACGCCGCAGGACATGCTGGTGCTGGACGCCGGCAACAACCGCATCTGGGTCACCAGCAGCCTGCGTGTGCGCACGCCGGGGCAACTGGTGGTGCCGGGCGGCATCGGCGGCATGGGCTGGGGCCTGCCGGCCGCTGCCGCCACCAAGCTCGTGCACCCGGACCGCCATGTGATCTGCCTGATCGGCGATGGTGGTGCCGCCATGACGCTGAGCACGCTGGCCACCTGCGTGCAGGAGAACCTGCCCATCACGGTACTGGTGGCCAACAACGCGGGGCTGGGCATGGTGCGCGACAACATGAAGGGGCGGCGCATCGCCGTGGACTTCTCCCCCATGGATTTCGCCCAGATGGCACGCGGCATGGGTTGCGAGGGCGTTCGCGTGCAGGACGCCCAGGCCTTGGGCGATGCCATGGCCACCGCGCGCGAGGCCAACCGCGCCGGGCGTACCGTGGTGATCGACGTAGCCATCGACCCTGCGGCCAGCCATGTGCCGGTGTCCGACTACTGAACGCCAACCACGCGCATGACACCGCAGGCTGCCTCTCCCATGCGCCCCACCGCCATCGTCACCGGAGGCTCCAGCAACATCGGCTGGGCTTGCGTAAAACGCTTTGCGGCTGATCATGACGTGGTGATCGCCGACGTGCAGGCGCCGCAACACGCCCTGCCGCCCTACGTGCGGTTCATCCGCACCGACATCACCGAAGCCGCCGCCTGCCAGGCCTTGATGGAGCAGGCCGTGGGATATGGCGGCCTGAACGTACTGGTGCACTCCGCCGCCATCACTGCAGCAGCCCGCCCAATCGAACAGATTCCGGTGGACGAATGGCGACGCCTGCTCGACGTCAACCTCACAGGCGCCTTCCTGGTGGCCCAGGCCGCCATTCCAGCCCTGCGTCAAGCCCGCGGAGCGGTGGTCATGATCGCCTCTCGAGCAGGCCGCACGGGTTACGCCGCACTCAATGCCTCACCCTCCGGCACCAAGGCGCACTACGCCGCCACCAAGGCGGGTCTGTTGTCACTCGTGAAGTCGCTGGCCATCGAACTGGCGCCCGATGGCGTTCGCGTGAACGCCGTGGTACCGGGCTCCATCGAGGGCGCCATGATCCCGCGCGAACGCTGGCCGGAGCTGGCCGCGCGCATCCCGCTGGGCCGCCTGGGCACACCCGAGGAGGTGGCCGATGCGGCGAGATATCTGTGTTCCAAAGAAGCCCGGTACGTCACCGGGCACGCCCTGGACGTCAACGGCGGCACTTGGATGAGCTGATCCAGCCAACCCTCAACCTGGCCCGCGCCGCCGCGGGTCAACGCATCACCCACTGGAGTCCATCATGATGAAACTGTCTCAATCGTTCAGACGTCTCCTCGCTGCCACCGCAGTGCTGGCAGCGGCAACCACCGCTAGCGCGCAAGAGGTGCGTGTAGCGCGGCAATACGGCATCGCCTACATCCCCTTGATGATCATGCAGGATCAGAAGCTCATCGAAAAGCACGCTGCCAAAGCGGGGATAGCGGACGTCAAGGTCACCTGGCAGCAGTTCACCGGGGGTGCCGTCATGAACGACGCCCTCCTGTCCGGCAATCTGGATTTCGCTGTGGTCGGACCGCCGCCTTTCCTGACGATGTGGGCTCGCACCCAAGGTACTGCCAATCAAGTCCTCGGCATTGCTTCGCTCAACTCGATGCCGATGTATTTGATGACCCGCAACCCGGCCATCAAGTCCATCAAGGACTTCGGAGAAAAGGACCGCATCGTGGTGTCAGGCGTGAAGGTCTCCACGCAAGCGGTGGTCCTGCAGATGGCAGCCGCCAAGGAGTGGGGCCTCAAGGAACACGACAAACTCGACAAGCTGACGGTGGCGATGCCACTGTCCGACAGCATGGCGCTGATGCTGTCGGGCAAGGGAGAAGTCACTGGGGACTTCACGGTTCCGCCGTTCTCGTACCGGGAAATGAAGGCCGGAATGAAACCCGTGATTGACACGTTCTCTGTGCTGGGTGGCCCCAGCTCTACCAACGTGATCTACGTGACCAAGAAGTTTGCCGATGGCAATCCCAAGCTGGTGCAGGCATTCAACGCCGCACTGGTAGAAGCACAGGCCAGCATCGCCCAGGACAAAAAGGCAGCAGCCGCCACCTACTTGAAGCTTTCAGGAGACAAGGAGTCCGTAGAAAACGTCGTGGAGATGCTCAATGACCCCAAGGTGGAGTTCAGCACCACGCCCAAGGGAATCATGGCGTTTGCCGACTTCATGCACAGCACTGGCGCCATCAAGGTCAAGCCTGCGTCATGGAAAGACGCCTTTGTTCCAGCGCTGCACAGTGCGCCGGGCAATTGATTGCACGTTGCAAGAGTATCAATGAGTGACGCGATGACCACCACGGTTCTCAAGGTCGATGGCGTCACGCTTCGATACGAAAGTGAAGGAGGCATAGTTACCGCCCTCGAAGACGCCAGCTTCGAAGTGGCCCGCGGTGACCGCTTG
The DNA here is from genome assembly GCA_903885585.1 of uncultured beta proteobacterium. Classification (GTDB taxonomy): domain Bacteria; phylum Pseudomonadota; class Gammaproteobacteria; order Burkholderiales; family Burkholderiaceae_C; genus Rubrivivax. The sequence continues at coordinate 3,850 of CAISJH010000766.1, read as the reverse complement.
GTGCTGTTGGGCCCATCGGGCTGCGGCAAGTCTTCTTTGCTCAAGTCCATTGGGGGCTTCCTGCCGCCTGTCGCAGGGCGTATCACGCTGCATGGGCGGGAGGTCATCGAGCCCGGCCCAGATCGCATGATGGTGTTCCAGGAGTTCGACCAACTCCTTCCCTGGAAGACCGTGAGAGGAAACGTCGAGTTCCCCTTGATCGCCAGCGGCCGTGCCGAGGGTCGCGCCGCGCGTGAGCGGGCTGAATTGGCCATCGCAAAAGTCCGACTGACGAAGTTTGCCGACGCCTATCCGCACACGCTGTCCGGTGGCATGAAGCAGCGTGTGGCCATCGCTCGCGCCATGGCCATGGAGCCCGATGTGCTGCTGATGGACGAGCCCTTTGCGGCCTTGGATGCCATGACCCGCTCAGCGATGCAGGACGAGTTGCTGCAACTCTGGTCGGACACCCACTTCACCCTGATCTTCGTGACGCACTCGATTCATGAGGCACTGCGGGTGGGCAGCCGAATCCTGTTGCTCTCACCTCACCCTGGAAGGATCAAAGCAGAAGTGGCCAGTGACGGAAAGGACCGAATGCTCACCTCGGGGCGCATGCTGTCTGATGACATCCACAACGCCCTCTTTGCTGAGCGGGCAGTTGCGTTGGAGATCAGTCCATGAGCAGCGCAAAGGGCTCCTTCGCGCGACGATTCATGCTGCTGTGCGCGCTCGCGGGCCTGTGGGAGATCTACGGGCGGATCCTCAACAACGACCTGCTGTTCCCCACGCTGAGCCAGACCCTGTTGAGCCTTTACGAAGGCATCATGAGTGGTGTGCTTCTCGTTCGAGCTGGCAATTCGCTTGGGGTCCTGCTGCAGGGCTACCTGATCGGAACAGCCCTGGCGCTGCTGTTGGCCGCCTTGGCCGCGGCTTCACGTCTCGGGGCAGACTTGCTCGACATGCTCACGAGCGTGTTCAATCCCCTGCCCGCCATCGCTCTGCTGCCTCTGGCGCTCATGTGGTTTGGGCTGGGTAATGCGAGCTTGGTGTTTGTACTGGTGCACTCGGTGATGTGGCCCATGGCTCTGAACACCTTTTCGGGATTCCGCTCCGTCGGGTCGACCCTGCGAATGGTCGGAAAGAACATCGGTCTCAGGGGTGTGAGGTACACGATCTTCATCCTGGTGCCCGCCGCGTTTCCCAGCATCCTGGCTGGCGCAAAGATCGGTTGGGCTTTCGCATGGCGTACCTTGATTGCAGCGGAACTGGTGTTCGGTGTCAGCTCCGGATCTGGCGGGCTGGGATGGTTCATTTACGAACGCAAGAACCAACTTGACATCGGATCGGTGTTCGCAGGGCTCTTGATGGTCATCGCCATTGGGCTGGTGGTCGAGGCGGTCATATTCCGCTGGATCGAGCGCCGTACCGTGCAGCGCTGGGGCACTCAAACGAGCTAAGACGCACCAACCAACGTCGACCGAGGCTGAAACGTGATCGCATCGAAGTCTGCCCGCAAGAGATGACCGGTGCAATCTGCTGACAGGCAAAGACAAAGGAAGCCGCCACGATGAACTCCCCTCGCAAGACCCGACTGAGCGGTGAAGAGGTCGCTCGCTTTCATGAGGATGGATTGGTGATCCCCGACTACCGACTGCCCACCGACGTGCTGAGTCGCATGCGGGACGAAGTGGACTCGCTGATCGCTCGCAACCCCGATGTGCGCCCCGAGGCGCTGTCAGGTGCACACAACCCCTGGGGCCAGTCGGCCAAGCTCATCGGCAGCCAGGCCTTTCTCGACCTGTGCCATCACCCTGAGATCCTGGACATGGTGGAGCAACTCATCGGCCCGGACATCGTGCTGTGGGGCAGCCAGATGTTCTGCAAGCCCGCCGGCCGTGGTCTGGCCGTACCTTGGCATCAGGACGGCCAATACTGGCCGCTGGACCCACTGGCCACGGTCACGGTGCGTATCGCCTTTGACGACTCCACACCCGAGAACGGCTGCATGCGCTACATCCCGGGCTCGCACAAGTCACGCAAGCTCGAGCACCACGAGATCACGACTGCCAGCCACATGGCGCTGAAGCAGCAGGTGCCAGACATTGACGAATCCCAGGCGCGCGATGACGTGCTGTACGCCGGGATGATCTCGATCCACGACGTCTACCTGTTGCACGGCTCGGCAGAGAACCGTAGCACCAAGCGCCGCAGCGATTACGCCATCCGCTATATGCCAGCAAGCACACGCTACGTGCGCGACCCCGAGTTCCCCGCCAACAAGCTCGCCTCAGCGCACATGAACTACGCTAACCGGCCGCTGTGGCTGGTGCGCGGCCAAGACCGAGCTGGCAACGATTACCGCATCGGTCACGGCGCGCGGCAAGGCGTCTAAGGCCCGGCAACCAGACTCACGAAGCACCTGTGCAGACCTTGCACCTCTGTCCCCCTTTCGTCACCCTTGTCAATCACACACTCGAGGAGAACAAGCCATGAAACGACGCTTCAGCCTGATCATCGCCAGCGCGCTCGCAGGCGCACTCCATCTGTCAGCCTCCGCGTTTCCTGATCGGACGGTCAGCCTGCTCGTGCCCTTCGGCCCGGGCGGTAGCACCGACCTGATCGCCCGGGCTCTTGCGCAGGAAATGAGCAAGACCCTCGGCCAGCAGGTGGTGGTGCTGAACAAGGCCGGCGCCGGTGGCGCCATTGGCGCGGCCGAAGTGGCCAACGCGCGTCCGGATGGTCACATGGTGGCCATGATGCCGGTAGGACCGTTGACCACACAGCCGGCACTGCGCAAGCTGAGCTACACACCGGCGTCGTTCGACATGGTGTGCCGCGTCTATTCCAATCCGCAGGTGCTGCTGGTACGCAGGGACGGTCCGCACAGGAATCTGGCCGATCTGGTGGCAGACGCCAAGCGCAATCCCGGAAAGTTCAATTACGCCTCCACAGGCACAGGCTCAGTACCGCACCTGGCCCTGGCATCGCTGAGCAGTGCTGCTGGCATCAATGTGGTGCACGTGCCCTACAAAGGCGAGGCCGACATGCTGCAAGGATTGCTCAGCGGCGGCGTGACGATGTTCCTGGGCCACCCGACCTTGCTGGCCATGCATTCGCAAACGATGCGGGGAATTGCGGTACTGGCGCCGCAGCGGCTGAAGGAGTACCCCGACCTGCCCACCGTGGGCGAGCAGGGTGTGCCACCGCAGCATTTCGAGGTCTGGGGCGGGCTGGTGACACCCAAGGGCACGCCGCCCGCCGTGCTGGCTGCGCTGGAATCGGCGTGCCGCAGCGGCACGGCAGCAGAAGCTTTCCGCAAGCAACTGGACAACCTGAACACACCGGTGATGTACCAGGATGCCGCCACTTTTGGCGCCTTCGTCGCGGCCGAATTCGAACGCAATTCCCGCCTGCTGCGTGAAGCGGGTATCAAGCCGGAGTGAAGCTCGGTATCGCTGCAGTCTGATCAGCACCGAGAAGGCCAACCTTTCGGAGACCTCATGAACCACTTCAACCACAGTCGCCGCCAAAGCTTGAACATCTTGGCGGCCAGCATGCTGCTGGCCTGCGCGGCGGGCGCAGCCAGTACGGCATGGGGACAGCCTGCCACCTCCTGGCCTACACCAGGCAAGCCCATCCGCATCGTGCTGCCCTTCCCGGCCGGCTCGGGCACCGACGGCAACGTGCGCACCATCGCCAAGCAGTTGCAGGATCAACTCGGGGGTCACCCGGTGATCGTCGACAACAAGCCCGGCGCAGGCACGTTCATCGGTGCACAGGAGGTAGCGCGCGCAGCACCCGATGGCCACACGCTGCTGTACACCATCGTCATCACGCACACGCAGAACCCGCACCTCTACGCCAAGCT
>CAISJH010000765.1 GCA_903885585.1 uncultured beta proteobacterium | reverse complement strand
TGGCAACATCGAGCTCAAAAATCGTATCGTGGTACTGCCTTATGGCACCAGCATGGTCCATGATGGCGCGCCCACAGCGGCTGACCTCGCACACTTCGATGTCATTGCAGGGTCGGGGGCCGCGCTGATCATCACGGGCGCCACCGTCGTGCACCCCAGCTCGGCCATGAAGATCCGCAAACTGGTCGAAGTCTATGACGAGGCGGTGCTTGACAGCCTGCGCCGGCGCAGCGAGATCATTCACTCGCATGGCGTCAAGCTGTTCGGCCAGATCCTGCACCTCGGCCGAGAATGGATCGGAATGGACGCGGACTTCGCACCTGCAGGCCCATCGGCGATCCGATCCCCACGCGACCCTTACCCGCCGCATGAACTGGAAGTGGACGAGATCGCCACCATCGTGCACGCCTTCGGCCTCTCGGCACGCAACCTGCAACGCACCGGCTACGACGGTGTCGAGATCCACGCAGCCCATGGTTACCTTGCGGGGCAGTTCCTGTCGCCTTCCACCAATCAACGGCACGATGCCTACGGTGGCTCGCCAGAACGCCGTCTGCGATTCCTGCTGGAGGTGATCGATGCCATCCGCGATCAATGCGGCAAGGACTTCGGACTGAGCGTGCGCCTGAGTGCTGACGAGGAGCTTGCCGATGGATTGGAGGTAGCGGACACCACACGTATCGCGGTGGCACTGGCCCAGCATGGCGGCACGGACCTACTGAACATCACAATGGGCACCCGCGGCCTGTACGTCAAGGACATGACTGCCCGTGACGGAATCACTGCCAGTGCAGCCGCGGGTATCCGGCGCGCATCGGGTCTGCCGGTGATCGTCGGGCAGCGCATCAACCGGCCGGAAGTGGCCGAGCGCATGCTCGCCGAAGGTGCCGGCGATCTGGTCGGCATGGCGCGCGCTTTCTTTGCTGACCCGGATTGGATTCGAAAAACCGCCACGCACACCACCGAGCGCATCCGCCCCTGCTTGAATATCAATCAGGACTGCAGGACCTTCTCGCCTCACCTGCATTGCTCGGTCAACCCACGCACCGGCAGGGAGACATGGCCGGAGTTCCGGGAACTGGTGCCGGCCATCAAACCGAAGCGGATTGCGGTGGTGGGTGCGGGCCCGGGTGGACTGGACGCCGCCCTGTTTGCAGCACAGCGTGGACACCAGGTCACCGTGTTTGAGGCATCAGACGGCGTCGGCGGGCAGTTTCTGTATGCGGCGTCGGCACCCTACCGCCATACCCTGCTGCGTCTTATCGACCACCAGTCATCTGAACTTCGACGCCTGGGTGTCGAGGTACGTTTCGGCACGCCAGTCCATTTGGCAGCCGATCTCGGCGGGACATTCGACGCAGCAATTGTGGCCACTGGCGCAGCTGCCAATCCCTTGCAGGTGGAGACACATGGTGCCCGGGTCATGCGATGGATTGATGTGCTCAAGGACGGTGCGCCAGACCCCTCGGGCTGCGGCCGCGCGGTGTTTGTCGACGACGGCAGTGGCTTTTGGTGGAACTATGGCGTTGCCGAAGCCCTGGTCAAAGCGGGCTGGCAGGTCACGATTGCCACGCCATCTGCCAGTGTCGGGCACATGATTCCAGTGGAGAGTGTTGCGCCGCTGCTGGGCCGCCTGGCTGCTGGCAAGACTGAGTTCCGCGTGCTGACCACACTG
>CAISJH010000764.1 GCA_903885585.1 uncultured beta proteobacterium | reverse complement strand
GTCTTGGACATCTTGACCGTCTGAGCGGCCGCAAGCGCAGATTACGCTTGTTTGGGGTGCAAGACGATGCGGAGAACCCGGATCAGTTTCAACCTGGAGTGAGGGAATCCCCTGGTATCGCAGCGGTCTGGGGGGCCCACCGCGGCGGCCGGTGTGACGCGAGGTGTCAGCCCGCGGCGCGCTTGGCCAGGATCTCGAAGGCCGGCAGCGTCTTGCCCTCCAGCACCTCCAGGAAGGCGCCGCCGCCGGTGGAGATGTAGCCCACCTCGCGCTCGATGCCGTACTTGGCGATGGCCGCGAGCGTGTCCCCGCCGCCCGCGATGCTGAAGGCGCTGCTGGCCGCCACCGCGCGCGCCACGGTCTCCGTGCCGTGGGCGAAGGCGTCGAACTCGAACACGCCCACCGGGCCGTTCCAGACGATGGTGCCGGCGGCCATCAACTTGTCGGCCAGCATCTGCGCGGTCTTGGGGCCGATGTCCAGGATCTGGTCGTCGTCGGCCACCTCGGTGGCGGCCTTGACGGTGGCCGGCGCGTCCGCCGCAAAGGTCTTGGCGCACACCACGTCCACGGGAATGGGCACCTCGGCGCCGCGCGCGGCCATAGCGGCGATCACCGCCTGGGCCTCGCCCACCAGGTCCGGCTCGGCCAGGCTCTTGCCGATCTTCAGGCCTGCGGCCAGCATGAAGGTGTTGGCGATGCCGCCGCCCACCACCAGGCCGTCGACGTTCTTCGCCAGGCTCTGCAGGATGGTGAGCTTGGTGCTGACCTTGCTGCCGGCCACGATGGCCACCAGCGGGCGCCGGGGCGCGGCCAAGGCCTTCGTGATGGCGTCGATCTCGGCGGCCAGCAAGGGGCCGGCGCAGGCCACGGGGGCGAACTGCGCGATGCCGTAGGTGGAGGCCTCGGCGCGGTGCGCGGTGCCGAAAGCGTCGTGCACGAAGATGTCGCACAACGCCGCCATCTGGCGGGCCAGTTCCTCGCTGTTCTTCTTCTCGCCCTTGTTCAGGCGGCAGTTCTCCAGCATCACCACCTGGCCGGGAGCCACCTCCACACCGTCCACCCAAGCGCTCTTGAGCGGCACCTCGCGGCCCAGCAGTTCACCCAGGCGCGCGGCCACCGGGGCCAGCGAGTCCTCCGGCTTGAACTCGCCCTCGGTGGGGCGGCCCAGGTGCGAGGTGACCATCACCGCAGCGCCAGCCTTGAGCGCCATCTCGATGCAGGGCACCGAGGCGCGGATGCGCGTGTCTTCGGTGATGCGGCCGGCGTCGTCCTGCGGCACGTTGAGGTCAGCTCGGATGAAGACGCGCTGGCCGGTGACCCGGCCGGCCGCCACGAGATCGGCAAAACGAAGGACGTTCATGAAGAGACCTTGACGGAGAGAGTGATTGCGCGAAATTGTAGGAACCGGGGCTTGCGCCAGGCCTGCGCTTTACCAACCCAGCCCCACGCGCAAGGGCAGGTACACCGCCATGCCGGCCACGATGGTGCCGAGAATGCCGCGCCGCCAGAAGAACCAGACCAGCCCGGCCGCAGCCGCCCACAGGCGCGCATCGCGCCAGGTGGACACGAGCTCCCCCTGCACCAGCACGATCTCGGGCACCACCACGGCCATCAGCGCGGCCAGCGGGGCAAAGCGCAGACCGTCCTTGAGGCGTTCGGGAAAGGGCAGCTCCCGGGACAACAGGAAGAAGAAGCCGCGCGTGAGGATGGTGATCGCGGTGAGCCCGAGCACGGCCAGCAGGCCTTCCAAGACACTCACAGCATGACCCTGCGCGCTTGGCGCTTCGGGATGAGCGCTTGGGAGCGGCCCGGCGCGCTCATGGCCGCATCTCCTGCTGACGCGCCTGCTGCAGCAGCAGGCCCATGGCCACGGCGGCGGCAATCGCCACCACGATGTTGAGCTTGAGCGGCAGCGCATAGGCCGCCACCGAGGCGCAGGCCGCCACGCCTGCCGCCACCCAGGAGGCACGGTCGGTCAGCATGGAGCAGGTCAGGGCCAGCAGCGCGACGTGACCGGCAAAGCCCAAGCCCCACTCGGCCGGCACGCTGCCGCCCAGCCACAGGCCCAGCAGCGACGACACCTGCCAGGACAGCCAGTTGGTACCGGCCCCGCCCCAGAAATACGGCCACTGCGCGGCTTCGGGCACCGGCTTGGGGAAACGGCGCATGAACAGCACGTAGTTCAGGTCGGCCGTGAAGTACGCCATGCACCAGCGCTGCGCCGGGCGGTAGCCGTGCACATAGGGGCGCCAGGCAGCACTCAGGATGATGAACCGCAGGTTGACGCAGAACGCCGTGGCCCACACCACCCACAGCGGCGCGCCCGCGGCGATGAGTGGCATGGTGGCCAGTTGCGCCGAGCCGGCAAACACCATCAGCGACATCAGCACGGCCACCGTCATGTCCATGCCGCTCTTGGCCATGGCCACGCCAGTCACCAGGCCCCAGGCGGCAATGCCGACCGCAATGCCGGTCATGTCATGCGCGCCGCGGCGGAACTCTGGGTCGCGCCACAAAGTGCGCAAGTCTGACGAGGCGGGGGTGGGCGAGGAGGACACAGCC
>CAISJH010000763.1 GCA_903885585.1 uncultured beta proteobacterium | reverse complement strand
GCGTGTGCGCATGGCGCATGACGGGGAGGTGCATGGCGGCCAGTTGAACGAACAGGCCCTGATGCTGGCGTGGAAGCCCAGCCACATGCAGTCCCTGCGCTTGCAGGTCACCAGCCAGCGCGACGCGGTGGAGTTCGAGAACCCGGCGCGGCGGTCGTGGCAACTGCAGTACGTGCTGGCCTTCGGGGCACACGGTGCGCATGCGTTCTGAACCTGTGGGGCGGTCAGCGCGCGGTGCAGGGTCTGGCCTGAGGGCTGCGCTGGCGCGAGGGGCCGCAGCGGTAGTGGCCCTGCTCAGTGCCCTGCTGGCCTTCCCGGCATCGGCCTTCACCGTGTTCGCCTGCGAGCCGGAGTGGGCGGCGCTCACGCGCGTGCTGCTGCCTTCGGCTCGGGTGCACGTGGCCACACATGCCGGCCAGGACCCGCACCACATCGAGGCGCGGCCGGCGCTGATCGCGCAGTTGCGCGCCGCAAATCTGGTGGTGTGCACGGGGGCCTCGCTCGAGTCCGGCTGGCTGCCCACGCTGCAGGAGCGCTCTGGCAACCCCAGGGCGCGTGACGTCTTCTTCGCGGCCGACCATGTGGAACTCATCGACCCCCAGCCCGGTGCCATCGGCACCCCCTGGGCGGGCGATGTGCATGCCGAGGGCAACCCCCACCTGCACCTGGACCCGCGCCGGCTGCTGCAGGTGAGCCGGGCGCTGGGGGAACGGCTGGGCAAGGAGCTTCCTGCCGAGCGCATGGCCATCGAGCAGCGCAGCCGCGCCTTCGAGGCCACCTGGCGCCAGCATCTGGCCGATTGGGAGCGCCGCGCTGCGCCGCTGCGCGGGCGCCGCATCGCGGCCCAGCACACCACCTTCGGCTACCTGTGGCACTGGCTGGGGGTGCAGCCACTGGCCGATCTGGAACCCACGCCCGGCATGTCCCCCACGCCGGGCCACCTGCAGCGCTTGCTGGAGGGCCTGCGGGCCTCGCCGCCGGCGGCGGTGGTGATCGCCTCGTACCAGGACCCGCGGCCAGGGCGCTGGCTCACCGGGCAGCTCTCCACGGCCGCGCCAGGCACCCGGGTGTCCCTGCTGACCTTGCCCACCACCGTGCCGGAGACGGCGGGCGAGAAGGAGTTGGTGCTGTGGATGGAGGGCCTGGTGCGTGAACTGCTGCAGGGCCTGAGGTGATGGGCATCACCTCGCTCTGGGCCGACGCCTGGTTCCTGGCCCCGTCTGCCGCGCTGCTGTTCAGCGTCTGGGCGCTGGCGCCGCTGGGCGCGCAGGTGCTGGCGCGCGGTGTGGTCTTCATCGACCTGGCTGTGGCCCAGGCTGCTGCTGCGGCAGCGCTGTGGGCGGGCACGGTGATGGACCACGCAGACTGGATCACCACCCAGTTGCTGGCGGCCTTCGGCGCCTTGGCTTGCGCCGCCCTGGTGGCCTTTCTGTCACGACGCTGGCCGGCGCAGCGCGAGGCCCTGATCGGCCTGCTGTACGTGCTGGGGGCCAGCGCGGCGCTGCTGGGCGCGCGCCAGGACGCGCACGGCCGCGAGCGCATGACCGAACTGCTTGCAGCAGACGTGCTGTGGGCGCAGGGCCCGCAGGTCGCGGTGCTGGGGGTCTGCGCATTGGCGGTGCGCGTGCTGGGTGCCCGGCTGCAGCGTGACCGCGTCTTCTTTCCGGTGTTCGCCGTCGTCGCCAGCCTGGCCGTCCCGGTGCTCGGCCTCTTTTTGGTGTTCGCCACGCTCATCGCGCCGGCGCTCTGGCAGCGTGCAGGCGCCGCGCCGCGCTGGGCCCGGCTGGGCGCGGTGGCCGCCTGCGGCCTGGGTCTGGCCGCCAGCTGGGCCCTGGACGCCCCCAGCGGCGCCTGCATCGCGCTGGCGCTGTCGGCGTATGGAGGTCTCAGTGTGTTGCGGGGGGCTGGTTCCCAATCCGCGCCAGGATCAGGCCAGCACTGAACGCCGGCCTCAATCGTTGACGCGGATGCGCGACTCCCGCCGCGCCACCCACAGCGTGGCCGCGCTGATGAGCAGGCCGCCGGCGATGGTGCTGAAGGTGGGGATGTCGGCAAACAGGGCCCAGCCCAGCAGCACGGCCCAGACCAGGTCCAGGAACTTGATGGACTGGGTGGCCGAGATGTCGGCGGCGACAAAAGAGCGCGTGAGGCAGTAGTGCCCGCTGCTGCCCAGCAGCCCGCACACCAGAAAGCCCAGCCACTGCCAAGGCGTCAAGGGCTGCCACACCCACAAGGCGAGTGGCAGGCTCAGCAGGCTGATGGTCAGCGCCTGCCACACCAGGATGGTGCCCGTGGTCTCGTAGCGCGTCAGGGCCTTGGTCACCAGGAACGATGCGGCAAACATGGGCGCGGAGGCCAGCATGAGCAGGTGGTAAAGCCCCGGCCCCGGCCCGAAGCCATCGGCCAGGGACAACTTCGGGCCCACCACCACCATCACGCCGACGAAGCCGAGTGCCGTAGCGAGCCAGCGCTCCCAGCGCATAGCCTCCTTGAAGAACAGCCACGCGCCCAGCATGATGAACAGCGGCGTGGTGAAGCCGATGGCCGTCATGTCAGCCAGAGGGATCTTGGGCAGTGACATGAACCACAGGTAAAGGCCGGCGGTGTGCAAGCCGCCGCGCAGGAACTGCCCGCGCATGGTCTTGGGCTTGTAGGCGGCAGCCCCGTGGTGCCAAACCAGCGGCAGCAGGACGATGAGCCCGAAGAAGTAGCGCAGGAACTGCGACTGAAGGGGGTCGACCTGCTGGCCCAGCGCCCGCATCAGCGCATTGAGAAAGCTGAAGATGACCCCGGCGGCCACGGCCCAGAGCAGGCCCTGGACGGTGGGTGACAGGTGGGCCGTGCGCCGCTGCACACTGTCGTGCAACCGGCGCCAGCCACCCTGGATCATCAGGAGACCGCCTGGTAGTACAGGTTCTGCGGGTGGCGCGCCTGCGCGAAGAACAGCCAGCGCTCGGCCAGGATGCCCGGCACCTGGCAGACCACGGCAGCCCACCACAGGGCGGCAAGGACACCCGTACCCTGGCCGGCTGATGCCGTCCACAACGACACGACCATGAGGGCGGCCGGTAAGGCAAAGCCCAGCAGGTGGAGTGTGCGGCGCACTTGGGAGATAGCCGCCTGCGTGGCACCGTGGAAGAACTCGCGTGTGTTGAAGGCACCGGCCGACATGCCCATGGACTTCTGCACCAACTGGGCCGAACGGATGCCCGTGGCCGACTGTGCGGTGGACTTCGGCTTCAGGCGCGCGTTGCGCCGCAGCGCCAGCGTGCGTGTGCCCCATGCGGCCAGGGTGGCCGCCAGGGCTCGCGGGGCCCACTCGTCCAAGGCCGTACGCTCACCCAGTGCCGCCGCCAGCGCGCATCCCAGCACCAGGCCCGTGGACAGGCCGATCAGCGCAAAGTTCAGCAGCGTCAGCGGGTGCGCCCATTCCTGTATGAAGCGCAGGCAGGCGTAGATCTGCCCGGTGCACCACCACAGCAGAGCAGCGCCCAGCAGCGCCAGCAATGGCAGTGCCAGCGTCACCGAGCGTGGTGCCATCATGGCATCGCTGCCCCACTGCACCGACGCCCACCACAGCGCCACCACCGCCATGAAGGCGGGCAGCACGATCACCTCGCGGCTCAGCCAGGAGGTGCGCCACATGGCCATGGCACGCCAGGCGCGCTCCGGCCGTCCCAGGTGCAGGAAAGACGCCGCCAGGCCCGCTGCCAGCATCACCAGGGCGAGCAGCAGCGCAGTGGACGTGAAACCGGTCGACAGCGGCACGCCCGTCAGGGCTGACACCGCCAGCGCCACCACCAGGCCCTGCGCAGCGCCGGCCACCGCGGTGAAGGAGATGACGGAGAAGGCGGGCTTCACAGGGCACGCTCCTGTTGCGCAGCGGGCGCCGGGCCTTCGGCTTGCGGGGCCGCTCGGGTGGACGCCGGCGTGGCTGCGGGCGTGACCTGCCGCGGCAGGTACTGGTTGGCCGGCTGGGTGTCCCACTCCGGCATGAGCGAATAGCCACCGCGCTCGCGAATCGCCTTGGAGACTTCTGACGCCGGGTCCTTCACGTCCCCGAACAGGCGCGCACCCGTCGGGCAAGCCTTGACGCAGGCGGGCTTGCGATCTTCAGGCGCCATCTTCTCGTCGTAGATGCGGTCCACGCACAGCGTGCACTTGGTCATCACCTGGCGCTCTTCGTCCAGCTCGCGCGCGCCGTAGGGGCAGGCCCAGGCGCAGTACTTGCAGCCGATGCACTTGTCGTAGTCCACCAGCACGATGCCGTCTTCCTTGCGCTTGTAGCTCGCACCCGTGGGGCACACGGGCACGCAAGGCGGGTCTTCGCAGTGCAGGCAGCTCTTGGGGAAGTGGACGGTCTCGGTCTCGGGAAAGGTGCCCGCTTCCCAGGTCTGTACGCGGTTGAAGAAGGTGCCAGTGGGGTTGGCGCCATAGGCGTTCTCGTCGGCCAGCGGCCCGGCGCTGCCGGAGGTGTTCCACTGCTTGCACGAGGTGACGCAGGCGTGGCAGCCCACGCACACGTTCAGGTCAATGACCAGTGCGAGCTGCTTGGCCAGGGTTTCGGTAGTCTGTTGAGTCATGTCATCTGCCTTTGCCACTTCGCGCGATGAGTCTCTTGTTGCAGAGGATCTCCTGGGCTGAACCCCGCGAGCCGCGGACGCCGGGCGCCCATCTCCGCTCATGTCCCCCGGGCCGGGCTTCGCCCGACCCTCCTCCTTTACTTCGCTGCGATGGGCGCCCGGCATCCGCCGCTTGCCAACATGATGGCAAGGCTGAAGACGTGCTGCGCTGCGAGCGCTGACAAGCAGGCTGGGTTAGCCGGGTGGGGTGCCTTGCGCAGCGAAGTAAAGGAGGAGGCGAGCGCCGAAGGCGATCGACGGGGGACATGAGCGGAGCAAGGTGCCCCGCCTGGTTGACCCCGAAGAAGCGGCTCCCCGCGCCTGTGTCGCCAGCGGGAACACCTCCAAGGAGTGCCCGCGGGGATGAGGAAGCGGAAATGATCACCGAGCCTTCCTCCCCGCAAAGTACGTCAACACCTTCTGCGCCCGCCCCAGCACCCCAGGTGCAGGGGGAGTGGCCGCCACTTGGGGGAATGTCTCTTCGGCCTCCTCTGGTGCCGCCGGCCGGATGCGCACGCGCACGTCGTACCAGCCGGCTTGTCCTGTGATGGGGTCGGAGTTGCTGATGGTGCCCGTGGGTTGGCCGTCGCCGTCGGTCAGCGGCAGCTCCTCGCTGATCAGGTGGTTGAGCAGGAAACCCTTGCGTGACTCGTCGGCGCCCGCCTCCAGCTGCCAGGCACCGCTGGCCTTGCCGATGGCGTTCCAGGTCCACACCGTGCCGGGTTCCACGGCCTCGCTGTGGCGCACCATGCAGCGCACCTGGCCCCAGCGGCTTTCCACCCAGCACCAGCCGCCGTCGGCAATGCCCGCGGCCAAAGCCGTGACCGGGTTCACGTGCAGGTAGTTGTGGCTGTGGATCTGACGCAGCCAGGCATTTTGCGAATCCCAGGAGTGGTACATCGCCATCGGCCGCTGGGTGATGGCGTTGAGCGGGTAGGCCTCCAGGTCGGTGCAGGCGGCCTCCAGCGGCGGGTACCAGAAGGGCAGGGGGTCGAAGTAGGTGGCAATGCGCTCGCGC
>CAISJH010000762.1 GCA_903885585.1 uncultured beta proteobacterium | reverse complement strand
CTGCGCCCGCGCAGCCGCGGCACGGTGCAGGCCACCTCATCCGACATGGCGGTTCCGCCGGCGGTGTGCGGGCAATTCCTGACGGATGCATCCGATGTTCAGCGCACGGTGCGCGGCGTGCGCTGGATGCGCCAGCTGGCCGCCCAGCCGGCGCTGCAGGCCTTGATCGTTGATGAGGCCGACCCCGGCTCGGGGGCGCAGAGTGACGATGCCTTGGCCGATTGGGTTCGCGCCACGGCGGTCACGGTCTACCACCCGGTCGGCACCTGCCGCATGGGCAGCGACGACCGCGCCGTGCTGGACCCCGCGCTGCGTGTGCGCGGGGCGGCTGGTCTGCGCGTGGTGGACGCCTCGGTCATGCCGCAGATCGTCTCCGGCAACACCAACGCCCCCACCATCATGATTGCCGAGAAGGCCGCTGAGCTGATCCTGGCGGACCACGCCTGAGGTCACCATCCGTGCCGACCGCCCGAGCCGATAACCCGAAGCGCTGCGAATGCGCCACGCTGGGCGACTGCCCTGAATGCCCGCATGGCCCGATGGCCGTGAACGCCCTGGATGACCTGATCGCCTCTTGTGAACCTCTGACGACCCCCCTATGAACGTCCTCTTCATCATGGCCGACCAGCTGCGCTGGGACCACTTGTCCTGCGCCGGCCACCCGCACCTGCACACACCCAACATCGACGCCCTGGCCGCGCGCGGCGTGCGCTTCTCGCAGGCGTATGTCACCAGCGGTGTGTGCGGACCCAGCCGCATGAGCTACTACACCGGCCGTTATCCCATCAGCCACGGCGCCACCTGGAACCGCGTGCCGCTGCCACTCGGTGAGGTGACGCTGGGCGAGATGATCCGCGCCCACGCCAGCGCGCGGGGTGACGAAGGCCCGGAGCTGTGGCTGGCGGGCAAGACGCACGTGATGCCAGACCTGGAGGGGCTGAAGCGTCTGGCCATCGAGGGCCAGAGCGAGCTGGGCCACCTGCTGGCGCGCGGCGGCTTTCGCGAAATCGACCGCCACGACGGGCACCATGAGACAGGCGACGCCGACGGTTACGGCGCCTGGCTGCGCGCCCGGGGCTACGACAGCGCCAACCCCTGGAGCGACTACGTCATCTCGGCCATCGACGAAGGCGGCCAGCTGGTCAGTGGCTGGCACATGCGCAACGTTCACCTGCCCGCCCGCGTGCAGGAGGCGCACTCCGAGACGGCCTACATGACGGATCAGGCCATCCGCTTCATGCGCGAGCAGGGCAGCCGCCCCTGGGTGTTGCATCTGAGCTACGTCAAGCCCCACTGGCCCTACATGGCGCCGGCGCCGTACCACGCGAGGTACCGCTACGAGCATTGCCTGCCTACGGTCAAGCGCGCCTCGGAACTGGACAACGCCCACCCCGTGCTGGCGGCCTACCGTCAGCACGAGGAGAGCGCCACCTTCGCGCGCGACGAGGTGGTGCGCCATGTGCGCCCGGCCTACCAGGGCCTCATCAAGCAACTCGACGACCACCTGGGGCGCCTGTTCAACGAGATGGCGGGCATGGGCCGCCTGGACGACACCCTGGTCATCTTCTGCGCCGACCACGGCGACTTCCTGGGCGACCACTGGCTGGGTGAGAAGGAGCAGTTCTTCGACACGGTGCAGCGCGTGCCCTTCATCGTGGCCGACCCGCGGCGCGAGGCCGATGCCACGCGCGGCCGCGTGGACAGCCGCTTCCTGGAGTGCGTGGACGTGGTGCCCACCATCCTGCAGACGCTGGGCATCCCGGTGCCCGGCCATCGCGTGGAGGGCCGCAGCCTCCTGCCGCTGCTGCACGGCCAGCAGCCTGCCTGGCGTGACTTCGTCTACAGCGAGCTCGACTACGCCTTCAAGGGTGCGCGCCTGGCGCTGGGCCGCACGCCGCAGCAGTCACGCGCGTTCTCCATCCGCACGGCCACGCACCGCTATGTCAACTGGCTGGACTTGCCGGAGCAGCTGTGGGACCTGAGGGCAGATCCGGATCAATTCGACGACCTGGGCCGAGAGGCCTCCACCGAAGGCCAGCGCCAGCAACTGCGTGGGCAACTGCTCGACTTTCTGGGCCGGCGCAAGCACCGCACCACCATCAGCGACGAGGCCGTGGAGCGCAGCACCGCCGCGCACAAGAAGGCGGGGGTGTTCTACGGGCAGTGGTAGGCCCCCAAGGCCCGGGCGGTGCCCGGACCGGCCCCCCAAGGGGGCGCAAGAAAGCTTTCGGCGGCCCGGCGTTTCTTGTGAGCCCCCAAGGGCCGGGCGGTGCCCGGCCCGGCCCCCCGCGGGGGCGCTAGAAAACTTGGGAGCGGCCCTGCGTTTTCTTGTGAGCTGCGTCTTCAGCGCCCCAGCCGATAAGGCTCATCCTCGATCACGAACCATTTCTCGGCCAGTGCGCCCGCAATCCACTCGGCCACGGCCGGCAGGGCGGTGACGCGGTCCATGTAAGCGCGCACCGTGTCCGACACCGGCAGCGCGTAGGTGCGCAGCCGCATGCACACCGGGGCGTAGTAGGCGTCGGCGATGGAGAACTCGCCAAAGAGCATCGGCCCGCCGTGCTCTTGCAGCAAGCCTTCCCACATCGCCTGGATGCGCGCCACGTCGGAGCGCAGGCCCGTTTTGTCACGCCAGACGATGGCGCCGATCTCGGGCAGCGAGGCCTCGATGTTCATCGGGCAGTGGCTGCGCAGGCTGCTGAAGCCCGCATGCATCTCCGCGCAGACGCTGCGCGCGCGGGCCCGCGCAGCCGGGTCGGCCGGCCACAGTTGCTTCTCAGGGAAGCGCTCTGCCAGCGTTTCGGCAATGGCCAGCGAGTCCCACACGGCCAGTGAGCCGTCCACCAGAACCGGCACCTTGCCCACCGGGTTGCGCGCCAGCACCTGCTGCTTGAAGGCCGACGTGGGCTCGAAGTCGTCGAAGGGCACCATCACCTCCTCGAAAGCGATTCCGGCCTGACGCATCAGCACCCACGGCCGCATGGACCAGGAGGAGTAGTTCTTGTTGGCGATGAGGAGTTGGAGCATGGTGTGGCCTCGTGAAGGATTGCTCTATTGGACCGCCGGCTCCAGCAACCGCAAGGTGCCCGCATCGGCGTCGATCTCTGCTCGCACGCCCAGCGGCAGGGTGAACTTGCGCTTGATGTGACCGAACTGTGCGCCGCGGTACACGGGCACGTCGAGATGGCCGAAGTATTCGTCAAACACCTCATCGAGCGTGAGGGAGCCGAAGCTGCCCTCGCTGGGCGGGCAGTCGGTGAAGCCGCCCAGGGCCACGCCGGCCACCTGCTTCAGGGCGCCCGTCAGCATCAGGGTGGAGAGCATGCGGTCGATGCGGTAAACGTACTCGTTGACGTCCTCCAGGAACAGGATGGCGCCGTCGAACGAGGGCCAGTACGGCGTGCCGGCCAGTGAGGTCAGCACGGCGAGATTGCCCCCCACCAGCGGGCCCTGGGCGGTGCCGCCACGCAGCGTGGTGATGCGGCCTTCCTTGACCACCAGGTCGTCGCCCGGCACCACCGCGTTGCGCATCGTGTGGGCCTGCGCTTCCATGGCCACGGCCTTGAAATGCTCCACGCTGAAGGCGTTCCACTCCGAACGGCCCAACGGGCTGTGGAAGGTGACGAGGCCGGTCTTGACCTGCACGGCGGTGATGAGCGCTGTGAGGTCGGAAAAGCCCCCCAGGAACTTGGGGTGCCGTGCGATCAGGCCGTAGTCCAGCAGCGGCAGCACGCGGTTGGCGCCCGAGCCGCCCGTCATGGCCAGGATCCCGGCCACCTCCGGGTCCTGGAACAAAGCATGGATGTCGTCGGCTCGTTGCTGCGGCGTGCCCGCCATGTGGCCGTAGCGCGCACGCAGATGGGTGCCTTCCTTCACCTGAAAGCCCAGTGCCTTGAGGCGCGCATGCGTCTCCTCGTAGGGCGCGCGCTCGTAGACCGCGCCCGAGGGGTTGATCAGGCCGATGGTGTCGCCCGCGCGCAGTCGGGCGGGGCGGATGGGGGCGGGTGTGGGTGCGGTTGCGAGGGTCATAGGGCGATAGCGGGTCGTGGTGTCAGCAGGCACATGACGCGCTATTGGAGCCGATTCCTGAACCACGTTCGCCTGGCCTGCGATCGGCGAAATTGCGGTCGACACACCCCCCAGATTTGGCTTTTCGCCAAACTTGAGACATATTTGCCCCAATTGACACGGGCTTGATGCAGCTGGGGTTCAGCGGCGGCCAGTGCGGTCCACGGGAGTTGCCGGTGCTGTCCCTGAACACGAACATGATGGCCCTGGTGGCGCGACGCTCCTGGGCACAGACGGAGTCGGCACTGGCCATCACCACGGCGCGCCTTGCATCTGGCCTGCGCATCAACAGCGCGCGCGACGATGCTGCGGGGCTCGCGATATCCGAGCGCTTCCTGGCGCAGATCCGTGGCACCGATGTGGCTGCACGCAACGCCAACGACGCCGTCTCCATGGCGCAGATGGGCGAGGGTGCCACGG